>JBKOYU010000026.1:0-3737 GCA_046725575.1 Actinomycetota bacterium
GCACCCGCCGTCCCTCGGGTTCGATCAGTTGGGCGCCGGTTTCCCTTGCGAGAGCTGCGATCTGCTGCGACACGGTCGACGTCGTGAGGTGGTGTGTCTCGGCGACGGCCCGCATCGAGCCGAGCCGGGAAAGCGACAGCAACTTCTGTTGGGTCACAAATTTCGTGGCGAACGGGCACACCGGGACTGACTTGGGGGAAACCTAGCCGATCCGCTCTCCGTTTTCGGGGTGGAAGAGGTGCACCACACCGTGCCCAGTTTGTTCTGGGCGATCCAGCCCGCGATAACAACCGGTAGCGCGGCCATCGTCGCCGCCGCGCACAGCTTGGCCCACTACAGGCCCTCACCCGCGCCAGCACCTCGCCCCAGCCGGGCTTGCCGCGCAGGCAGATACCCGTCATTGTGCCGTTGGGGTCGTCGAATCTGCGCGCCCACTCGGCGACCTGCTGCCAGGTGGGGTGCGTCGGCACGGTGATAACGCATCGGGCGCGCGCCTGGTCGTCGAGGGCGACGATCTCGCCGACGAATTCGTGCCCGGGTGTGGCGAACAGGTCCACGTTGACAGGCGCGGGACCATCCCCCCAGTACATCGGGGCCCCGTGGTAGCACTTGTGGTCGCTGCGCAGATGCCGACCGCCTGCACCTTGACCAGCGCCTCACCCGGACCCGGCGTGGGGATGGGAATTTGTTCGAGGCGGTAGTCCTCACGCCCGTGGATCACCACGGCTTGCATCGGCTGGCTCATCCGCACCTCCTTCCGGGTCGGGCGTTCATGCGCGGGCAGGCAGCGGACCAGCCAGGCCCGGGGATGCGGCGGCGCCGCTATCGCTGAGCCGACGCGCGCGGTCGATGGTTTCGGTGATGGTTGCGGTGACCGTCGACGACGCGGTACGCGTGAACAACGTGCCCTCGTGTTGCACGGCGGTCGCTCCCCACTGCAGTGCGGTCGCCAGCGCGTCGCGGCGGTCGGATCGATTGAGGAGATATCCCGCGAGCAGGGCGTCACCGGCACCGACGGTGCTGACAACCTTGGGCACCGGCGCCGTGCCGTGCAGGGCGCCGTGGTCGTCGACGAGGACCGCGCCGTCGCTTCCGAGGCTGGCCAGGACGGCGCGGGCGCCGCGGTCGCGGACAGCTTGGGCGGCGTCGATGACCTCGCCGAGGGTGTGGGGCATCGCCCCTGCCAGTTCGGCTAGTTCGAGCAGATTGGGTTTGACCACATCGGGTTGGGTCGCCAGGCATGCGGCCAGCGGCGGTCCGGAGCTGTCGACGGCCACCGGCACCTGGTGGCGCCGCCCGAGTTCGACGAGTTGGCCGTACCAGTCGACGGGCAGTCCTGCGGGTAGGCTGCCCGCGCATACCAGCCATGCCGCGGTGGTCAGCTGGGCGGCGGTCGCGGCAATAAGGTGGTCGCTTTCGGCCACGTCGAGTATGGGTCCGGGTTCGTTGATCTTGGTGACCGTGCCGTCGGGCTGGGTGAGACTGATGTTGCTGCGGACCTCTCCGCTGATCGGCACGGCGACGCTGTCCAGCCCGACAGTGTCGAGCATCTGGCGCAGCTGGATGCCTACCGGTCCGCCGGTGGGAAATACCGCGCGCACCGGTATGCCGTGGCCGTGCAGGGCGAGCGCGACGTTGACACCTTTGCCGCTGGGTTCGCTGTAGCTGCGTTGGCTGCGGTTGACCGATCCCAGCGCGAGGTCGTCGAGCAGCAGGGTGCGGTCGACGCTGGGGTTGGGGGTCACGGTGACGATCATGTCCGCTCCACAGACAGTCCGGCGCGCTGTAGCTGCGCATAGTGGTCGATGGGCAGGCCGTTGTCGGTGATCAGCAGGTCGATGTCGCCCAGGTCGGCGTGCTTGGTGCCGCTGATCACGCCGAATTTGCTGTGGTCGGCCAGCAGGATGCGTCGCCGCGCGCAGGTTGTCATCAGGCGTTTGATCGCGGCTTCGGCGGGGTCGGGGGTGGTCAGCCCGCGGGTAAGGGAGATGCCGTTGGTGCCCAGGAAGGCGACGTCAACGTTGATTTCGGCCAGCGCGCGGGCGGCCCAGTCGCCGACCTCGGCGAAGGTCTTGCTGCGTAGTCGTCCGCCGAGGGTGAACACGGTCAGTCGTGGGCGGGTGAGCAGCGATGTCGCCAGCGGCAGGGTGTTGGTGTAAACGGTGAGTTCGCGATCGCCGGGGAACATCTCGACGAGCTTGGCGGTGGTCGAGCCTGCATCGATGAGTACTGAGCCCTGGTCGGGTAGATGCGCGAGGGCGGCCCGGGCGATGCGGGTCTTTTCGGTCATGTATTCCGTGCGGGTTTCGACGGCGGGCTCGAAGGCCAACGCGTGCACGGGAACCGCGCCGCCATGCACCCGGCGCAACAGGCCCTGGCGTTCCAGCGCAATGAGGTCTTTGCGGATCGTTTCGCCGGTGACGCCCAGGGCGTCGGCGACGTCCATTGCTTCGAGGCGGCCGTTGGTGCGTAGCCGCTCGAGGATGTGGTTCTTGCGTTCATCGGCGTAGGGGGCGCGGCTTTCGGCGTTGTCGGATGCCATAGTTGCCGATCCTTGCGCACCACCGTGCCCTGCCGAATGGCTATCGGTACGGCGGCCGACCGCCGAACGTGTGGGTGGCATGGCGTGGCGTGTCAGCGAAGTCATGACACACCCGCGTGGTAATCGGCCGGTTCGGCCACGCCCAGGCCGGCGACTCGGCCCGGCGGGCAGTTCGCCAGCGCTTGGCCGAGCGCGGACTTGGCAGCGTGCAGAAGGGCGGTGGCATCCATTTCGGCGCCGGTGGCACTAACGATCCACGGCGTGGCGGCGCGGCCGCTGGCTACTGCGTCGCCAGCCTCGGTGAAGACCACGGCCTTACTTGTCTGGGTCCCGACATCGAGCCCAACGAAGAAGGTGCCACCCATCTCAATCCTCATTGAATGTGGTCTTGCTTACTTGGATAACGATGGAGATCGTTGCGTTTGGTTGGTCGATTGTCAAGGTGGTTGTTCCGCATCGGTTGCGACGTGACGAACGGGCCACCCGCACACCCATCGATTGCAGGCACTGCCTCTAGGAAGGACTACGCGACGCCGCTCGTCCGAACCGCCGACCTCATGGCCGCCGCACAGGCCGAGTTAGGCGAGGTGGGCGGCAAGGATGGCGCCCACGCCCCAGGGGTGCGCACTAACACCGCCGAAGCAGCCGCATTCGTCGCCGACACCGGCGTGGACGCGCTGGCGGTAGCGGTCGGCAGCTCACACGCCATGTCGGTCCGTACTGCCGCACTCGATTTCGACTTGATCGCCCAGCTGCGCTCGGCCGTGCCGGTGCCCTTGGTGCTACACGGCTCGTCGCGGTGTCGTCCTCCAGATGCGCGCGCAGCGCCGCGGTGAATCGGATGTTCAGCAGGGTCCCGACGTTGACCTTGGTGATGCCCAATAGAAAGGCCACAGAATGCCCGTGCTGAACTTCACCATCATCCGCGGCCGCACGCCCGAAGAAATCCAACAGTTGCTTGACAGCACACATGCAGCTGTTGTCGAGGCTTTTGGGGTACCTGAACGGGACCGCTACCAGATCGTCAATGTCCGCGAGGCCAATGAAGTTGTCGCCCTCGACACCGGCTTGGGTATCGATCGGTCTGAGAAACTAGTGATCATTCATGTGGTGAGTCGGCGTCGTTCCGCGAATCAGAATAAACGATTCTTCGAACAGTTTGCCTCGAATTTGCGCCGCGACTGCGGTCTAGACC
>JBKOYU010000770.1:0-6389 GCA_046725575.1 Actinomycetota bacterium
CGGATATCAGCTTCGAGCTGTAGACCAGGCCGTAGTTGGTGGCGTTGTTGTTCTCGCCGAAGTAGTCGGCGGTCATCGCCGCGAACAGCGGGAAGATCGCGCCGCCGCCGAATCCGGAGATCATCGACGCCAACAGGAACAAGGGCATGCTGCCGATGGAGCCGGAAAAGTACACCGCGTACTGGGCCAGGCCGAGCACCACGCAGACGATGATGAGTGTGTCCCTGCGGCCCACCCGGTCGGAGATCCAGCCGATCACGCCGCGGCCGGTGCCGTTGATGATGGCCTTGAGGCTCATCGCGAGCGCGACGATGCCGCCGGCAAAACCCATCTCTTTGCCGAACGGCACCTGCATGGCGATGCCGAAGATGTTGATGCCCGCGGTGCACAGCAGGACGAACCACATCAGCGGCAGGATGCCGGTCTTGACCGCCTCCATGGGGGTGTACTGCTTGACCGCGGGCGGGTTCTTGCGCAGTGCGCGGCGGATCCGCGGATCGTCGTTGACCTTCAGCGGGTCGACGTGCGGCGGCCACCAGTTCTTCGGCGGGTCGATGAAGAAGAAGCCGGTCGCGGCGACCAAGCCGGCGAGGAAGATGCCGACCGCCAACAGGATGGGTTGGTAGTTCTCCAGATCCATGTAGTTGGTGAACAAGAAGATGAAGGGCACCGACCCGTATGCGAAGCCGCCGTTGACGAAGCCCGTCTTCCCGCCTTTGCGTTCGGGATACCACTTGCCCACCATGTTGACGCACGTGGCGTAGACGAACCCGGCTCCGCCGCCGCCGAAGAACCCGAAGCCCAGGTACGCGAGCAGGACGTGCGGGGCGTACGCGAGCGACAAGTATCCGAGAAGCGCCCCGGCGGCGCCGAGCAGCATCGCCGACCGTGCCGACAGTCTGCCGCTTTCCCGCAGCCGGCCGGCGGGGAAGGCCACCGCTGCCTGGAAAAGCACCCAGACGCCCAGCAACCAGAAGATATGGGCGCCGTGCCAGCCGTGTGCCTCCGAGAGCGTGTCGTCGGCCGAGGTGAACGCATATTCGGATGAGCTGATGGCCATCATTGCAATCCACGGGAGCCATACCATCCAGGCCCGTGACCGTCCCAGGATGTCGCGGTCGGTCTCCCCGATCCGATACACCCTGCCGTTATCGTCGACTACCTCGCGGTATGCCGGCTGAGCTGACGCGTTCATGCGTGTCGAGTCTCCTTTTCGTCTCTGTATACTGCCGACTGTCTGCTTTTTTGGTGGCGGAATCGTTAGATGACTCCCTTCGCCTTCAGCGCGGAGAGCTGGCCGCCAAGCCCGAGCTCGTCGCCGTAGATGTGTGCGTTGTGCTCGCCCAGCAATGGGGAGCGGTAGACGTCGACGGGGGAGTCGGACAGCTTGATCGGGCAGCCGACGGTGGTGAACTCGCCGCGCTCGGGATGGTCCACCCGAACGACCATGTCGTTGTCCGCCAGTGAGGTGTCGTTGATGATCTCCCTGGTGGAAAGGATTGGGCCGCACGGGATGTTGTGCTCGGTCAGGATCGCCAGCGCCTGCCATTTGCCGAGGCCCATCGTCCACTCCTCGATGAGCTGGAACATCTTGTCCAACTTGTTCAGCCGCGCTTGCGGTGTGCTCCACTCGGGATCGGTGACCAGTTCGGGCCTTCCGATCAGGTTCGCGATGGGCTCCCAGCCCACCGGCTGGACGACCACATATATGTAGTCGTTGGGTCCGCCGGGCGCGCATTTCACGGCCCAGCCCGGCTGGCCGCCGCCGGAGGCGTTGCCCGATCGCGGGACGCTGTCGCCGAACTCCTCGTTGGGGTATTCGCCGAGAGGTCCGTGCTGCAGCCGCTGGTGGTCCCGCAGTTTGACCCGGCACAGGTTCAACACCGCATGCTGCATCGCGACGGTCACGCGCTGTCCGCGGCCGGTGTGCTCGCGTTGGTAGAGCGCGGCCAGGATGCCGGCCACGGTATGGATGCCGGTGCCCGAGTCGCCGATCTGCGCACCGGTGGCCAGCGGCGGGCCTTCGTCGAACCCGGTCGTGCTCATCGAGCCGCCCATGGCCTGCGCGATCACCTCGTAGGCCTTGTAGTGCGTGTAGGGTCCGTCGCCAAAACCCTTGATGGAGGCGAAGATCAGCCGCGGATTGATGCGCTGCAGCTCGTCCCACCCGAAGCCCATGCGTTCGATCGCACCGGGGCCGAAGTTCTCGGCGAGGATGTCGAACCGGGGCAGCAGGTCGGTGAAGATGCGCTTGCCCTCCGCGGACTTCATATTGAGCGTGATGCTCCGCTTGTTGCAGTTGAGCATCGTGAAGTAGAGGCTGTCGACTCCTGGGATGTCACGCAGCTGCTTGCGCGTGACGTCGCCGGCCGGAGCCTCGAGCTTCACGACATCCGCGCCCAGCCAGGCAAGGATCTGCGTGCACGACGGGCCGGACTGGACATGTGTCATGTCCAGGACACGCACGCCTTCGAGTGCCTTTCCCAAGACAGTCCCCTTATTTGTGCATCGTCTGGTTCACGGGACCCCGACGACTGCGCGTCGGAGCCGAACCACACATTGATCAGTGACCGCTTGCCGGACCCGGCACAGTTCGCTCGCTGCTATCGAATACTGCATACGCTCCTTGTGAAGGCAGTCACTCGTCTCGTCAGAAAGTAACGGACATCACATGGCGTACGGTATACCTCATACAATCTCGCCGCAAGCCCCAGTTTTCTGTCGATTTCCTGGCGCGGCCGTAACTGTTCGTCGCGCCCGCGTACGATCCGGCCCCGCTGCGACGGCCGGCGTGGTTGTGAACCCGCGAAGACGGCAGATCCGGGCGCTGAAGAAGCGCCGGCAAACACCGCGGTTTGTTCCGGCTCGCGACGCTTTCGGTGGGCCACGTAATCCGTTGTGCACCAACGACTATCGGGTCGACACGGTGAATGGGGGCGAGTGCGAGAAGGGGGCGGCGGTGTAGCGGTTCGTCGTCAATCCCGAAGGCGTTCCGCGAACCGCGATCAGGCCGCTGTGGCAGTCGATTCGGCTCCGTCGCTGAGCCCCGACGATGCGTCGCTTTTCGTGCCTGGCAGAGAAGTCTGTGAGTACTGGCTGATCGCTAGACAAGCGGTATTGCGTCCACCACACTGTTGTCTACCTCATACGATATGCAATCTTGGACGAGCTTCTCGCCGCGACGAAGCACACCGGCACGAGTCAAAAGGAAGTTCACAGATGGTTCAGATCCCCTCGGTCAGCGAGAAGGTGGAGTCCGATCCGCCGACGGGCAAGGCACTCGATGGCGTTCGAGTGCTCGACATGACGCACGTTCAGTCGGGTCCCTCGGCCACGCAATTGCTCGCCTGGCTCGGCGCGGACGTCATCAAACTCGAGGCCCCAGGAACGGGCGACGTCACCCGCACTCAGCTTCGCGACATTCCGGGTGCCGACAGCCTGTACTTCACGATGCTCAACTGCAACAAACGCAGCATCACCATCAACATGAAGAGCGACGAGGGCAAGCAGATCTTCACCGATCTCGTGTCCCGGGTCGACATCCTTGTCGAGAATTTCGGTCCCGGCGTCGTCGATCGGTTCGGGTTCACCTGGGAACGGCTGCGTGCGATAAACCCGCGCCTGATCTATGCCTCCATCAAGGGATTCGGTCCAGGCAGGTACTTCGACTTCAAGGCCTACGAGGTCATCGCGCAGGCGATGGGCGGCTCGATGGCCACCACAGGTTTCGAGGACGGCCCGCCGGTGGCGACCGGCGCGCAAATCGGCGACTCGGGCACCGGAATCCACCTTGTGTCAGGGATTTTGGCCGCGCTTTACCAGCGCACGAATACCGGCCGTGGACAGCGGGTCGAGGTCGCGATGCAAGAGGCGGTGCTCAACCTGTGCCGCGTTAAGCTGCGCGACCAACAGCGGCTCGCCAGCGGCCCGCTCCACGAGTACCCGAACGAGCATTTCGCCGACGAGGTCCCTCGATCGGGCAATGCCTCCGGCGGCGGCCAACCGGGGTGGGCGGTCAGGACCAAGGGCGGTGGCCCCAACGACTACATCTACGTGATCGTGCAGCCGCAGGTCTGGGCGCCGCTGGCGGAGCTGATCGGCAGGCCCGACCTCGCCGATCACCCCGACTGGGCGCGGCCAGAGGACCGACTTCCGAAGCTGGACAAGGTTTTTGCACTGATCGAGGACTGGTCGGAGCGGCACACCAAGTGGGAGGCGTTGGAAGCACTGAATGCGCTCAACGTCCCGTGCGGTCCGGTGCTTTCCACCAAGGAACTGATCGAGGACGAGACACTGACGGATCTCGGGGCGATCGTCACCGTCGACCACCCCGTGCGCGGTCCGTTCAAGACCGTCGGCTCTCCGCTACGGCTGTCGGACTCCCCAGTGGAGATTGTTCGCTCCCCGATGCTGGGCGAGCACACCGACGAGATCTGCACGGAGCTCGGCTATTCGCCCGAGCAGCTAGAGCTGTTCCGGCGCGCCGGCGCCCAAGGCCGAGAATGAGATCGCGTTCCTGTGCTTCGCGTTCCTGGTGGGCTTCGGCGGCGGCGCGTTCTACCCGATGTTCGCCTCCCTCACGCCTGACTACTTCGGCGAGAACAACAACGCCAGCAATTACGGTCTGGTCTACAGCTCCAAGCTGTTGGGCTCGATTGGGGGAATCGGCGTGGGCGCCAGCATCATTGACTCGTGGGGCTACACCGGTGCCTACTGGCTTGCCGCGGCGAGTGCTCTGGTGTCAGCGGGGATCGCTGCCTTCCTCCGGCAGCCGGGCCGCCAGGCGCCCGCGGCCGAGTCAGCCGCGTCCCGCTCGCAGAGATCGTTAGCGCCTACGGTGGCCGACTGATCGACACCAAGAGGGCGGCCGAGGAGAACCGATCAGTTGGTTTTCTCGGCCGCCTTCTGACGCCGCTGGTGGTACATCTCCCTGGTGCGCTCGGTGTGCCTGCGCATCAGGTCGCCGGCCCGGCCACCGTCGCCGTCGGCGATCGCTTCTATAAGTTCTGCGTGCTCGTCCCAGGCATCTTTTCCACGGGTCCGGGCAATGGGCAGGTAGTACCACCGGACCCGACGGTCGACCGAGCCGATGAGATCCGCCAGCACCTTGTTGCGCGACATCGAGACGACGTGGCTGTGTAACGAGGCGTTGGCGGCAACGAGGCCCTCCTGGTCGTCGGCGGCGAGTGCCGCCTCGCCGCTGCGGTGCAGCTCCCACAGGTGCTCGACCTGCTCGGGCGTCGCGTGTTCGGCGGCCAGCCTTGCGGACTCCGTTTCGAGCAGCGCTCGCGCGGCCAGAAGCTGATCGGCCTCGTCTTCGGTGGGCACGTGCACGAATGCACCGAGCGCGGGGCGCAGATCCACCCAGCCCTCAGTCTGCATGCGCTGCAGCGCTTCCCGAACGGGTTGCCGACTGACCCCCAGCTGCGCAGCCAGATCGTTTTCCACCAGGTGCTGGCCCGGTTGCAACTCCGCGGTGATGATCATCTCGACGAGAGCGTCGTAAACGGCCTCGCGCAGCGGTGCCGGACGCTCGACGGGAGGCGGTCCAGTCCGGGTGGTAGATCCAGTGAGTACGCCCCGGGCGGGGCGGGTCAACGGGTGAGTCATGAGCTGCCCTTCTCGTCGCGGCAGGGTGTTCATAGCATACAGTCGCCAGGATCCAATTGGCCGCCACAATGGCTGAGATGTGCCGCACATAGGTTGTTGCTGGGTCGTCGGTTTCCATGCCTCACGACGGTCACCATTTCGCGGGCATTCTTACGTGAGTCACCGAGGGTGTTTCGCGGGCAGTTTTCGTGAGTCAAGCCGGTTTCTCGATTAATTTCGTCATACGGAATAAGCTTTCGCTTAGCGGAGTCACAGGCTTGATCGAGGATCGGAGGGTTTCGGTGGCAGACGAGTCGTCGGCCAAGTCCGGTGTGCAATCGGTCGAGCGTGCCTTCGAGCTGCTGGAGATCCTGGCGAGCGCGGGCGGCAGTATGGCGTTGGGGGAGTTGGCGGCTCGCGCCGAGCTGCCCCAGCCGACGATTCACCGTCTGGTCCGGACGCTGTTGGTGATGGGCTATGTGAGGCAGCTTGAGAATCGCCGCTACGCGTTGGGGCCCAAATGGATTCGTCTGGGCGAAAGTGCGGCGCAACTCATCGGAGCATGGGCGCGCCCTCATCTGACCGAGCTGGTGGAGCGAACGGGCGAGAGCGCCAACATGGCCGTCTTGGACAATGACATGGCGGTATACGTCGCTCAGGTGCCGTCACCGCATGCGATGCGGATGTTCACCGATGTGGGCCGGCGCGTGCACTTGCACTGCACGGGTGTCGGCAAGGCGCTGCTGATGCAGCTTCCCAACGACACTGTTCTGGCGCTGCTGAACCGAGCGGGCATGCCG
>JBKOYU010000312.1:0-4236 GCA_046725575.1 Actinomycetota bacterium
ATCCCTACCACGTCGCGCAGATCGTCGAAGTATTCAACGCTGACTGGGAAGAGCGCGATTGGGATTGCTCAGCTTATGAAGGCCTGCTATGGAGCAATTCCAATTCGCGCTATCACATGGCGCAATTCATCGATTCGGCCACTGAACGGCTCGACGTCCAGCATCCGAAATACGTCGACGCGGTCATTCTCGAACGCCTCGCGGCGGCCGCCGATCGCGGCGTCAAAGTGCATGTCCTCTGTGGTGGTAAGCACGGCATCAGCGAATGGGACATTCTCGACACCTTCGCGTCACTGCGCACCGTCGTTGATGTATGTCGTCACGCTGTTCTGGCAGAAAGCACAGAAATCGAAGTGGAGACTCGCCGTCGAGAAGGGCTTCGCGCCGCTGACCGTGGGCCTGATCATGGCCACCTCGTTGGTGATGAGCCGGGCCGCCGACCATGACTGGCGGGCCTACACCCTCACCGCGATCTGCACTGTGATCTTCATCCGCACCAAGACGAACCCGCTGATCGTGGTTTTCGCTGCGGGCGTACTCGGCTATTTCGGCATCGTCTAGACCCGCGGGATGTCGTTGACCTCATCCATTGTTGAGGTTCTACGGTGATTTCATGAGTATCGAAACGGTTGCCCGGCAAACCCTGTACCGCCAGGCGCATGCGCGCGGCGGCGACCTTCGCGCGCTCATCGACCGCGGACTGCTGAGCCGCATCTGGCGCTTCGCCGAACGGCATCACCGTAGGTTGGGCGGCTTCGTCGCGGTCAGCGTGGTGAGCGCGCTGCTGGCCGTCGCCACTCCGATGCTGGCGGGGAAGGTCGTCGACGCCATCGTTCGAGGCGGGCCTGCAGCGACGATCATCCTGCTGGCAGCGATCATCGCCGCTGTCGCGATCGCGGAGGCTGCCGTCTCACTCGTCACGCGGTGGCTGTCGTCCAACATCGGCGAGGGCCTCATCTTGGATCTGCGCACCGCGGTGTTCGACCACGTGCAGCGCATGCCGGTCGCGTTCTTCACCAGAACACGCACCGGCGCGTTGGTCAGCAGGCTCGGCAGCGACGTCATCGGCGCGCAGCGCGCGTTCTCCGACACCCTGTCCGGTGTCGTGTCCAACGTCGTCACGTTGACGTTGACGCTCGCGGTCATGCTCTCCATCTCGTGGCAGATCACGCTGTTCTCGCTGCTGCTCGTTCCGCTGTTCGTCGTGCCTTCGCGACGCATCGGGCGCACGATGGCTCGCCTGTCGCGGGAGGCCGCGATCAACAACGCGACCATGAACACCCAGATGACGGAACGGTTTTCGGCGCCGGGCGCCACGCTGGTGAAGCTGTTCGGCAGCCCGTCGCGCGAGTCCCAAGAATTCGAAGCGCGGGCCGACCGGGTCCGCGACATCGGTGTCCGCACGGCCATGCTGCAGTCCACCTTCATGAACTCGCTGACGCTGATGTCGGCGTTGGCGCTGGCGTTGGTGTACGGCCTTGGTGGTGTGCTGGCCATCGGCGGTCACCTCCAGGCGGGCGCGATCGTGTCGCTGGCGCTGCTGCTGACCCGGCTGTACGCGCCGTTGACCGCGCTGGCCAACGCCCACGTCGAGATCGCCAGCGCGCTGGTCAGCTTCGAGCGGGTCTTCGAGGTGCTCGACCTGGTGCCGCTGATCCGGGAGCGTCCCGGCGCAGTGGCCGTTCCCGACGGCCCTGTCTCGGTCGAGTTCGACGACGTGCGGTTCTCCTATCCGTCGGCCGACAAGGTGTCGCTGGCCTCACTTGAGGAGGTCGCAGTGCTCGACGATCGGGGCGGAGACGAAGTGCTGCATGGCATTTCATTCACCGCGCAGCCCGGCCAGATGGTGGCGCTGGTCGGCTCGTCCGGCGCGGGCAAGTCGACGATCGCGTCGCTGTTGGCGCGGCTCTACGACGTCGATTCCGGCGGTGTGCGGCTCGCTGATGTCGACGTGCGCGACGTGACGTTCGCGTCGCTGAAGGGCACCGTCGGCATGGTCACCCAGGATGGGCACCTGTTCCACGAATCGATCCGGTCCAACCTGCAGCTGGCCGCGCCAAATGCCACCGACGACGAGCTGTGGCGCGCGCTGGAACGCGCGCGGCTGGCCGACGTTGTCGCCGAGATGCCCGACGGGCTGGACACGGTTGTCGGTGAGCGCGGATACCGTCTTTCCGGCGGGCAGCGGCAGCGGCTGACGATTGCCCGCCTCCTGCTGGGGCAGTCGCGGGTGGTGGTGCTTGATGAGGCGACGGCGTCGCTGGACTCCGCATCGGAGGCGGCCGTGCAGCAAGCGCTCGACGAAGCGCTGGCTGACCGGACCGCGCTCGTGATCGCCCACCGGCTGTCCACGGTGCGCGCTGCCGACACGATCCTCGTCGTCGAGGGCGGCAGCATCGTCGAACGCGGCACGCACGATCAGCTCCTAGCGCGCCGCGGCCGGTACGCCGAGCTGTACGACACCCAGTTCGGTACCCAAGAGGACGTCGTCGCAGCGTGACAAATCACCCGCGAAACTGTAGTCCAGCAGGCCTCCACTCGAACTTTCGCTGCTGGAATGCAGTTTCGGCGCGCGGGTTAACCGTTTGCGGGCCATGGGACAATCGAGGTCTCGTGTCTGAATCCCCACCCACGCTTCGCACTGCGCCGGCGATCGCTCGCCCGCCGGCCCGCCAACGTACCGGTTCGGATCTCTGGCGGCTGCTGCCCTACCTGTTGCCGTATCGAGGGCGGTGGGTCGCCATGGTCCTCATCGCGGTCGCCAGCCTCGTTGCCACCGTGGCCATTCCGCTGATGACCAAGGCCGTGATCGACGGGCCGGTGCGCCATCAGGACCAGCGCGGCCTGTGGGTGCTCGGCGCCGCCGCAATGGGCGTCGGCATCTCCGAGGCGGTGCTGTGGTTCATCCGCCGCTGGCTGGTCGCCCGCGCCACCATGGGCGTCGAGGCCGACATCCGCAAGGACCTGTACGCGCGGCTGCAGGTCCTGCCGATGTCGTTCCACGGCCGCTGGCAGTCCGGCCAACTGCTCTCGCGAATCATGAACGACCTGAGCACCATTCGCCGCTTCATGTCGTTCGGCATGCTGTTCCTGCTGCTCAACGTCATCCAGATCACTGCGGTGACGGCGATCCTGCTGGCGATGTACTGGCCGCTGGGTGTGGTGGTGGTGGTGTCGATCGTGCCAATCACGTTGACCGTCCTGCACTTCCAGCAGGAGTACACCAAGTTGTCGCGGCTCGCCCAGGACCAGTCCGGCCACGTCGCAACGCATGTGGAGGAATCCGCGCTCGGTATGCGGGTGGTGAAGTCGTTCGGACGCGAGGATCACGTCTACGACCGGTTCGATAAGCAGCTGACCAACCTGTACAACACTCAGGTCGGCAGGGTGTCGGTGTCGGCGAAGTTCTGGACGCTTCTGGAGGTCATCCCGAACCTGACGCTGATCGTGGTGCTGGGCTTCGGCGCGTATGCCGCCGGTCACGGCTACGTCACGATGGGCACGCTGGTCGCCTTCATCACGATGATGCTGTCGCTGGTGTGGCCCATCGCGTCGCTGGGCTTTCTGCTGTCGATGACGCAGGAGTCGTTCACCGCCGCCAACCGGATCGCCGAGATCTTCGACGCGCCAAGGGAAATCACCGACGGCCCGTCGAACGATGCGCCGCGCGGCGGGCGACTCGAACTCGTCGACGTCGGCTTCCGCTTCCCCGACGCCGCTCCCGACGACTGGGCGCTTCGGCATGTCAACGCCACCGTCGAGCCGGGGGAGACGCTGGCGCTGGTGGGCTCGACGGGTTCGGGTAAGTCGGTCCTTGCCGCGCTTTTGTCAAGGCTGTACGACGTCACCGAGGGTGAGATCCGCATCGACGGCCAAGACATCCGCGAGTTGAGCCTGCCTGCTCTGCGGCAGGCGGTGGCAACTGCGTTCGAGGACCCGACGCTGTTCTCGATGTCGGTGGCGGAGAACCTGCGGCTCGGCCGGCCGGACGCCACGGATGAGCAATTGGCGCAGGCCATCGAGATCGCCGCCGCGCAGTTTGTCTACGACCTACCGTTCGGACTGGACACCCGCATCGGTGAGCAGGGCATGAGCCTGTCCGGCGGCCAGCGGCAGCGGCTGTCGCTGGCGCGGGCCATCCTCGCCGCCCCCAGGATCCTCGTGCTTGACGACACGCTGTCCGCACTCGACGTGCACACCGAGGCCGTCGTCGAGGAGGCGTTGCGCCGGGTGCTG
>JBKOYU010000608.1:0-5952 GCA_046725575.1 Actinomycetota bacterium
GAGCAGGATCGAGTTGATCTCGGGCTTCTGCCGCAGCCGGGGATTGTTCTGGTTCGCCACGTCCCACCACTGGAAGATGCCGTGCCTGCCGCTCGGAAACTCGGCGGTGATCGTCTCCACCGCGTCGAGTCGGCCGTCGCCATTGACGACGAAGTCCGCCTTGTAATTGCTGAAGACCACCGGGTCGGAAACGTCGGAGACGTCAGCGCCGCCGCGGAACACCAGCGGCCACAGCAGCCCAAAGGTGATGAGCGCCAACGGGATCAGCCACTTGAACAGCCGGCCCATGACCACCTCCTGATCGGCGCGAGTCGCCGTGTCCGCATTACCCTATGTGCAAGGGGTCAATTTGCACACGAGTTGGCTGTTGATCGTGTCGCGCACTGAGCACACCGATGGCCCGCCGCAGCGCCGCCGCGAGCACCAGCCCGCCGTCGCGGGGCACCCGCACCAACATCCGGCTCACCGGACTGTCGGCCGCCACACCGGGCGGTCTGCGGGCACCGGTCGGCAGGTCGACGGGCCCCAGTAGTTGCGCCGTTTCGGGCAGTTCGGCGGTGTCGAGCAGGGCGTCCACGGTCGCAGGTGCGCCGTCGACCGCGGCGATGTGCACGGCGGGCGGCAGGCCGACCTCGGCGCGGGCGTCGAGCTCGGCGTCCGCGTGGCCCACCGGGTCCCACCGGATCAGCGACTGCACGGTCGGTATCGCGGATTCGGCGACCACCGCGACGGTGCCGCCGTCGCCGCGGGGCCGCACCAGCGCCGCCGCGGCCATCCACCGCCGCAGAGTGTCCTCGCCCGCGCGCAGATCCTGGCGGCCGAGCAGGGCCCACGCGTCCAGCAGCAGGGCCGCGCCGTAGCCGCCTGCGGCCACGGGCTCGGCGCCGGGTGTTGCGACGACGACGACCGGCTCGCCGGGCACCGCGGAGACCATCGCCTCGCCGCCGGAGGTGATCACGGGCGTGCCGGGAAGCGCCTTGCCGAGTTCCTCGGCGGTGCGCCGCGCGCCGACGACCATGGCGCGCACGGCGTCGGACCCGCAGCGCGCGCAGCGCAGCGCCGGCTCCTCGCGGCCGCACCATCGGCAGACCGCCGCTGCGGTGTCGCGGTCCGGCAGCGACAGCGGTCCGGTGCAGTGCCTGCACCGCGCGATGGTGCGGCAGCGCGCACAGGCCAGCGCGGGCACGTAGCCGCGCCGGGGCACCTGAACCAGCACCGGAAGCCCCGCTTGCAGCGCGGTTCGCGCCGCCCGCAGGGCCAGGGACGGCAGCCGGGCGGTACGGGCGGCGGGGTCGCGCTCCTGCTCGTGGCCGCTGTCGTCGAGTGCGACGACGCGCGGCGAGCGGACGCGCACGACGGGACGGGGTGCGACCAGATCGTGCGCCCACCGGGTGCGCACGAGCGCCTGCGCCTCGGCGGTGCGGGCATATCCACCAATCAATGCCGCGCAGCGCAGTTGATGGGCGCGCAGCATGGCTACCTCGCGGGCATGCGGGTACGGGGCGCGGGGTTCGGCGAGGGTGTCGTCGCCGTCGTCCCACACCATCACCAGGCCGAGGTCGCCGACGGGCGCGAACACGGCGCTGCGGGTGCCGATCACCATGCGGGTGCCGCCACGCAGCACGGACAGCCAGCGGCGGTAGCGCTGTGCGGGTCCCAGCCCGGCGGACAGCGCGGCCACCCTCTGCTCGTCGACGTAGCGAATTGCGCTGGCGTACAACGCATCTACGTCGCGCTGGTCGGGCACGATCGCCAACACGCCGCGGCCGGAATTCACCGTGACGGCGGCGGCCTCGGCGAGCCGGTCCGCCCACTGCTCCCCCGGCAGCGCCTGCCAGACGGCACGGGCGGCACGGCCGTCGCCCAGCGCGGCCAGGAACTGCTCGCCGCGCCCGTAGGCCGACCATGCGGCCGTGTCGACGGGCTTGACGGCCAGCGGCGCCAGCTCAGCGGCGGCCTGCTTTTCGACGTTGGCGTGGCGCGGCGGAACGGCCAGCCGCAACACGTCGGCGCGAGTGCCCGCGTAGCGCGCGGCCACGGCGTCGACGAGCCGCCGCACGTCGGGGGTCAGCACCGGCTCGGCCGACACGACGCGGTCCAGCCACCCGAGCTTGCCGACATGGTCTGTGTCCGAACGCCTTTCGAGAACGAAGGCGTCCACCAGTCTGCCGTGGAAGCGCACCCGCACGCGCACACCGGGCTGGGCGTCGTCGGACTGCTCAGCCGACACCAGATAATCGAATTCGCGGTCCAGATGCGGCACCGTCAGCATGGGCAGAACACGCGCGATGGGCTCGTGTTCAGCCTGCTGCCGGGTGGTCGTCACTTAAGAAGATGTAGCAGAGCGCACAGACGCGCGGGTGAAGAAGAGACCCGCCGTGATGAGCAAGATCGACGTGGCGTCGGCCCACCCGATCGGCACGGCCAGCGCCTCGGAGCCCAGCACGAAAGACGGGTTCCACCACGGCATCGCCAGCAGAAAGTCCCCAGCCGCCGAGAACAACAGGGCCGCGATCAGCCATCGGCGTTCCCGCACGATTGGATGTGTCAGCGCCGCGACGGCCAACAGCACCGCCGTCAACGCCTTGACCCCTGGCTGCAGGGCGAACTGTCCGGTGAGCTCGGCGCCCGCCGGTAGCCGTAGCTCCGTGACGATGAGGAAGACGCCGTAACCGGCTCCGACGATCGCTGCGGCCACCCACAGCAGCCTGGTCCGCGCGTGTGCGTACGGTGTCTCCATGTCGGTTGCCGAGGAGAAGCTCGCCGTCGACGCCATCCTGATGAAGGTACTGGAGGCCGTTCCGTTTCAGTTGACAACAGACGGAGGTGTCAAGGCCTCCCGGCAACGGTTCCGCGACCTGCCGCGCCGGCCGGTTCACCCCGACGTGCGCACCGAGGACCGCACCATCGACGGGCCCGCGGGCCCGATCCCGATCCGGGTGTACCGGCCGCCGACGGACAGCGAGGCATCGCGGGGACTGGCCGCGCTGCGTCGCGCCCTGAACAAGGCGCCTCGTAGCGACTGACATAGTTTTCCGTTGCCGCTACACTTGTCTCAAAGGAGGTGGCAAGTGGCTGGCAGTCGCGGCGATCCCACGGTGAGCCAGCGTGTCGGCGACGTCCGCGTCGGAGACACCATCGTCTACTCGAAGCATGGCGGCCAGAAGATCACCATCGGCGGTGAGGAACTGGTGATCCTCGACGCACGTGATGTAATCGCCGTCACGAATCTCGCAGGGAAGCAACCTGCCGCCAAGAGAAAGAAGCCGGATCCGCGTCGCACAGCCGCAATCAATCGACTCGAACGCATGCTGATGGCCATTGACGAGATCCAGACCGACGAAGCCGCAGCCAACCGCCCAAACCTGGTCCGCGCGATGATGATTGCCGAGGTCGACCCGATTCCAGCGGAGACTGTCGCACAGGCCAGACGGCTGGCCCGCCAGCGCGAACGCCTGCTTGCAACAGGGGCATACACCACCGAAGCGATGCGTGAGCTACGCGGCGACGAGAAGTCGTCGACGACACACACCTGGCTGTCGCGGCGACGCAAAGCCAATGAGTTGTTCACAGTCACACACAACAACAGCACCCTCGTTCCCGCGTTCCAGCTCGATGACGAGGGTCGGCCCCGTAAAGCCGTGGCTGAGGTTCTCGAGGCCCTTGCGCCGGCTCAGCTTGGCGAGTGGGCCACGTGGTCGTGGTTCACATCGACGAGCCCTTGGCTGGGCGGGGCCGTGCCAGCTGAAGTCCTCGCGACGGACCCTGCGCGCGTGGCACACGCAGCCTCCCGCTTCGCGTCGAACGCCGCATAGACCTCGACCGGATGACGGCGGCGGACTGCCCTGATCCGGCGAACTGCCCGGTACCAAACCCGCCGGCCGGCCGGCGGGTCGGCGACTTTCAATCCGCGGTGCTCCCCGAGGGCGCCGTCGTATGTCGCGGCTTTGAGTTCAAGTACGGCTACGACAGCATCAACCCCGGCCGCGGCGACACTCGTTTTGCACCGCTGACCACTGCGGACGGCCATGCCGTCCCGACGATGTACGGCGGCGCTGACGACGTCGCCGTTCTGCTCGAGACTGTCCTGCACGACGTCCACCACGACGTGGCCGACCGAATCATTTACGAGGCGTTGGTCAGGAAATGGGGTCTGGCTTTTGTGCGCCTACCGTGTGAGCTCGTCGTGGTCGATCTGCGGGACGAGGCGCTATCAGAACTCAGCCTCTCGAGAGCGCAGCTGATCACGACGACCGCAGAGCACTATTGGTGCACGCGGCAGTGGGCCAGGTGGCTGCACAGGCATCGGATCGGTGGTGGCAAGGTGGCGGGCATCCTTTGGCACTCCCGCCAGGCGGAGCTCCATCAGCCAACGATTCGTCGCGAAGTGTTCGTGCTGTGGGGTGATCGGGCACCGTCTGGACCGGGTGACTATCCGCTCACCGGCCCCGGCGTTCGCAACCTCACCGAAGGCCCGGGCCGAAATCTTCTCGATCGGCTCGCCGAAGATCTCAGTGCTCGAATCGAGCCCGCCGTCGATTGACTACCGTGAGGCCATGGCTGAATCCACAACCGAACGGCCCGGCCTCGATCCGACCATGCAGGCGCTGCTGGAGGCCTTCCCGTTCCACTTCACCGCCGACGACGGCGTCGAGGTGGCCCGCGAGCAGATGCGGCAGCTGAAGGCACCGCCGGAAGCGTTGCCCGACATGCGGATCGAGGAACGCACCATCGACTACGGCGACATCACCGGCATCCCCGTGCGCATCTACTGGCCGCCGATCGCACAGCACGACAACCTGCCGGTGGTGGTGTTCTACCACGGCGGCGGCTGGTCGATCGGCGACCTGGACACCCACGACCCGGTGGCCCGCGGGCATGCCGTCGGCGCCGAGGCCATCGTGGTGTCGGTGGACTACCGGCTGGCGCCCGAGCATCCGTACCCGCAGGGCATCGATGACTCGTGGGCGGCGCTGCGGTGGGTCGGCGAGCACGCGTCCGAGTTCGGCGGCGACCCCGCGCGCATCGCGGTCGCCGGTGACTCGGCGGGCGGCAACATCTCGGCGGTGATGGCGCAGCTGGCCCGCGACAACGGCGGACCTCCGCTGGTCTTCCAGTTGCTCTGGTACCCGTCGACGACCGGCGACGCGACACTGCCCTCGAGGATCGAGAACGCCGACGGGCCGATCCTGGATCGCGACGTCGTCGCGGCGTTCCAGCAGTGGTATCTGCCGCCCGAAATCGACATGAGCGAGCCCGCCAAGCTGCCGGCCACATTGGCGCCGGCCAACACCGCCGACCTGTCCGGCCTGCCGCCGGCCTTCATCGGTACCGCCGAATACGACCCGTTGCGTGACGACGGCGCCCGCTACGCCGAGTTGCTCTCCGCTGCAGGGGTTCCCGTCGAGCTGTACAACGCGCCGACGCTGATGCATGGCTTCGTCAGATTCGCGCTGGTGGTCCCGGCTGCGGCCGAAGCGACAAACCGCGGCCTGGCAGCGCTGAAGGAGGCGCTGCACCGCGGATGACCGAGCCGGTGTGCAACCTGCTGTCGAACAACCCTGATGCGCGCGAGCGGATGCTCGTCGAGGTCGACGACGTGCTGGCCGGCCGCCGTCCCACTGCGGCGGACCTGACGCGGCTGCCCTGGACCACCGCATGCCTGCAGGAATCGCAGCGGTACTACTCCGCCGTGTGGATCATCGCGCGCGAGGCTGTCGAGGACGACATCGTCGACGGCCACCACATCCGTCCGGGCTCGACGGTGTTGATCCCGATCCACCACATCCACCACGACGAACGTTGGTGGCCCAACCCCGAGGTGTTCGACCCCAACCGCTTCATCGGCGATGCGGCCAAGGACAGGCCCCGATCGGCGTACCTGCCGTTCGGCGGCGGCCGACGGGTCTGCATCGGACAGAGCTTCGCGCTGATGGAGATGGTGCTGATGGC
>JBKOYU010000128.1:0-5954 GCA_046725575.1 Actinomycetota bacterium
GGAACGTTCGGTCATCAAACTGCCCGGTGCCGGCCTGGACGCGGTCGTGGCGCAGCAGTTCGAGGTGGCCCAGCAGGTGCTCGCGAAGGGCCTGGTGCCGATCATCGAGCCCGAGGTCGACATCAAGAGCCCGCGCAAGGCCGAAGCCGAAGACCAGCTGAACGCCGCGCTGCTCGCCGGCGTCAACGCGCTCGGCGACGACCAGAAAGTCTTGCTCAAGCTGACGCTGCCCGACACCGACAACCTCTACAAGCAACTCGTCGACCACCCGAAAGTGCTTCGAGTGGTGGCGCTGTCCGGTGGCTACAGCCGCGACGAGGCCTGCGAGAAGCTCGCCCGCAACAACGGCGTCATCGCCAGCTTCTCGCGCGCGCTGACCGAGGGGCTTACCGCACAGCAGAGCGACGAGGAATTCAACGCGACCTTGGATCAGGCGATCGCAAGCATCGCCAAGGCTTCGGCTACCTGAGCTCCTTCGGGGCCACGCGGCGGCGTTGATCGCCGGCGCGCTGCCTGCCCTCGCCTTTCCTGCCTTGTCGTGGTGGTGGCTCGCCTGGGTTGGGCTGGTCCCGTTGCTGTTCGTCGTGCGCGCCGCGCCGACCGTCGTGCAGGGCGCGGCCCGCGGGTGGGTCGGTATGACCTGCTTCGTGCTGGTCACCCAGTACTGGCTGTGGCCAAGCGCAGGCCCGCTGCTGGTCGTTCTCGCCGTCGGGTTCGGGGCACTCTGGCTGCCGTGGGGCTGGGCTGCGCACCGCCTGCTCTCCGGGGAGCTCACCCTTCGGCGCGTGGTCGTTGCCGTCGTCGTCCTGCCGAGCTGGTGGGTTCTCGCAGAAGCGGTGCGATCGTGGGACAAACTCGGCGGACCTTGGGCGCTGCTGGGCGCCTCGCAGTGGAATCAACCTGCGACGCTGGCACCCGCGTCGCTGGGCGGCGTATGGCTGGTCAGCTTTCTGGTTGTCGCGGTCAACGCGGCGGTCGTGGGAGCGGTCCTGGTGCGCACCGCTTGGCTGGTGGCGCTGCCCACCGTCCTCGTGGTCGTCGGCCCAGCCTGGTTCTGGTGGGGACCGGCGCCTCCGCAGGCGTCGACGGTCAGAATCGCACTCGTTCAGCCGGGCGACATCGAGGATGCGACGGCGCGTCAGGCCGCCGGTGAAGCGCTCACCGCAACGCTGGCGGGTCAGCGGGTCGATCTCGTTGTCTGGGGTGAGAGCAGTGTGGGGGTCGATCTGGTGAGCCAACCGGACGCCATGGCTCGGCTCGTCGAATTGCGCCGACAGATCGGAGCGGACCTGCTGGTCAATGTCGATGCGCGTGCTCCCAGCGGCGGGATCTACAAGTCGTCGGTGCTCATCGGACCGAACGGGGCACGTGGCTCGTATGCGAAGACGCGGCTAGTGCCGTTCGGCGAGTACGTGCCGCTGCGGCCGCTGCTCGGCTGGGCGGCCTCACACACCAGGGCCGCGGCCGAGGACCGTCGGCGCGGTGATGGACCAGTCGTGCTCCACACGGACTCTCTGGCCATCGGACCATTGATCAGCGTCGAGGCGACGTTCTCGGACCTGCCGCGGCGCCTGGTGCGCCTCGGTGCCGAACTTCTCGCATATCAGAGCTCGACGTCGACGTATCAAAGCAGTTGGGCGCAACCGCAATTGGCGAGCATGGCCGCCGTACACGCTGTCGAAGTTGGCCACCCGGCGGTGCATGCCGGGTTATCCGGCGTCAGTTCGGCGTTCGACGCGCGCGGCCGCGAACTCGGGCGGTTGTCCGCATCCAGCCGCGGCGTGTTGGTCGTGGACGTTCCGCTGGGATCGCGGACCACCGCCTACGACCGTCTCGGAGACTGGGTGATCGTGTTGGCGTTGCTGATAATTACGGCGTCGTGTGCACGATCAGCACGTCGGTCTTGGACCGGCGTGCGACGTTGGCGGGCACCGAACCGAGCAGCCGCCCGGCGATGGTGCTCAGCCCGACATTGCCCACGACGAGCAGATCGGCCTTGACTTCCCCTGCGAGGTCGATGAGCGCGTCGACCGGCGCGCCGACGATCGCCTTCTCCTCGACGTTGGCCGCACCCGCGGCCTTGGCCCGGTCCCGGGCCTCACGCAGGATGGCGTAGATCGGCGCATTGCCTGCCATCTTGTAGCCCTCGTCCTTGAGCACGTCGGCGGCTCGCTGATCCTCGCTTTGAGGGAAGTACGCCGTCGCCACGATCACCTTCGCGTCCGACCCGGCGGCGATCTGGCCGGCCTTGTCCACCGCGCGCAGCGACGAATCCGATCCGTCCGTGCCGACCACGATGGTCGTGTAGCCGCTCATCCAATCCCTCCCAGTGCCAGTTGCAACGCCACCCGAGACAGTAACCCGTTGCCCGTTGACCAGGGGCGCGATTCACGACACCCGATGGTAACCGGCGGTTCGGCCGAAAGCGCACCTGAAGTGATCGAACCGACGCCGTTGCCCGTCCGAACGCCCGTGTCGCAACGTCATTGCCGGCGTGATCCAGATCAACTCGTCGAACGTGCCACGGCCGCAAGGAAAGTCACCACCGATCTCTACGACGCCGTCAAATAGGCGGTCGTAGCGGGCTTTCGCGAGCGCGCCGCGACCGAGTTCTGGTCGCGGCTGTCCAGCTGTCTGGCCGTCGGGATCGCCGCGGCGGGCGTTGTCGTTGTGGGCAAGCAGTTTTCGACTCGCACCGTTGGCGTCTGCGCCGGCATCGTCTTCGCGATCCTGCCGCGCGTCACGTGGGCCGGAATCGAGGCCAGGTCGTACGCGCTGACGGCAGCGGCGGCGGTCTGGTTCACACCGAGGATGGCCGTGCTGCTGGCGGTCTGCATGGTGGCCCTGTTCCGCACCCGCGAAACGCGTCACGGCGGTGCTAGCCGCGTTCGCACTCGCCGCCACCCCGAACTATCTGCTGAGCCAGCGGGGCCCGTATGCCAAGGAAGGCATGGACTTCAGCCAGGTCGCCGACGTCATCACCGCGCACGCGTCCCCGGGCGATTGCCTGATCCTGGCGCGTGGGCTTCCACATCGTCGAACGCTGGCAGTTCAGCTTCGCGCAGGTGGTGAAGTCGACCCGATAGGGGTAACCGACTCACATGGCAGCGCGGAGTGCCGCGGAGTTCGTCCCCGACACGCATGATCTGAGCGAGTTGGCGGACGCGGCGGAGAGCTGCAAGGGATGCGATCTGTACCTGAACGCGACGCAGACCGTGTTCGGGGAAGGGTCAGCGAAGGCCGACATCATGCTCGTTGGTGAGCAGCCCGGCGATCAGGAGGACAAGGCCGGTGCACCATTCGTCGGACCTGCGGGCCGGCTCCTCGACAAGGCGCTCGAGGACGCGGGGATCAACCGCAAGCGTGCCTACGTCACCAACGCGGTGAAGCATTTCAAATTCACGCTGCCCGAGCGGGGCAAGCGTCGCATCCATAAAACGCCTAGCCGGACCGAGGTGGTTGCGTGCCGGCCGTGGTTGTTCTCCGAGCTGGCGGCCGTCGAACCCGATGTCGTTGTGTTAATGGGTGCGACTGCCGCTAAATCGTTGATGGGCAACGACTTTCGGCTTACCGCACATCGGGGCGAGGCGCTGCACCTACCAGCCCACGACTCGGCTGTCGACCTCGACTTCGATCCCACGGTCGTGGTCACCGTGCACCCGTCGTCCGTGCTGCGCGGGCCGCCCGAGGCCCGGCAGGAGGCGTTCGACGCCCTCGTCGCCGATCTGCGGTTTGCCGCCAAACGACTGCACCGGTGAGGAATGATCGCGGCGTGACGAGGCGTGATGCCTGTGTGGTTCGCCTAAAGGACGAACGGTCGGTCGGCTACGCGGAATACGGGGCTCCCGACGGGTTTCCGGTCGTCAACGCCCATGGCGGACTTGCCTGCCGCCTCGACGTCGCCGCCGCCGACCCCGTCGCTGCCGAAACCGGCATCCGGCTGATTTCGCCCGACCGGCCCGGCGTCGGCTTATCCGATCCGAAGGCGGGCCGCACCGTCCTCGACTGGGCGCACGACGTCGCCGAATTGCTCGACCAGGTCGATGTCGACCGGTTCGCCGTCATGGGGTGGTCGATGGGCGGACAATACGCGGCAGCGGTCGGTCATACGCTGCGGCATCGCGTCACGCGGGTCGCGATCATCGCTGGCGCGTTGCCAATCACCGAGCCCGGTGTGTTCGAGGAACTCCCGGCGATGGACCGCTTCCTCACCCGGATGTCGCAGCGGACACCGTGGCTGGCGCAGCAGTGGTTCCGGATGATGCGGTTCGCGGCGCGCGTCGCCCCGTCGCCGTACGGCCGACTCGCCGCACGCTCGCTTGGGCCCGCCGACGGCGCAGTTATCCGCGACGACGGATTCGGCACCTTCGCCCGGATGTCATCTGAGGCGGCCCGGCAACTGGCCGGCGCGGTCGAGGAATATCGCGCGTGGGCGCGGCCGTGGGGATTTGCGCCGGAAGACCTCGACGTGCCCGTCGACGTGTGGGCCGGAACCGGCGATCAACTCGTCAACCCCAGCTGGCCACATCGGCTCGCGCGCCGAATTCCCGGCGCCACGCTTAACTTTCGCGACGGCGGCCACTTCATGGCGCATCTGCACTATCGGGAGATCTTCGAGACACTGCGCAGCTAGCGGGTCGGCAGTCTTCCGCGCCGAAACTGACCGGGGAGATCGCGTTTTCCGCGATTAATTCGATCTGTCCGCAGTCGCGGCGATGGACTAGTAGAGGTCGACGCGACGGTCGGCGAACAGGTCGACGAGCACGGTGAGCGACTTGTCGTGCGTCGCCGCCAGATCGACGTCGGCGACGGCCATGGCGGTGCCAGGACCGGCAGTGGCGACGACCCACCCGTCGGGATCGATGATCGCGGTACCCTCTGTCCACTGCTGGCCACGCTCGACGCCCGCGCGGTCACAGCACGCGATCGCGACCCTGTTGATCCTGGCGGTCGACATCGCGGTGACGACCTCTCCCGGATGCTCGCCCTCGGGCCGGGGAAACAGCGGCCAGTTCACCGGGGCGGCGATCAGTTCAGCTCCGTCCAGCGCGACGCGGCGGGTGAGTTCGCCGAACTCCAGGTCGTAGCAGACCATCACGGCAATGGCGCCGTGCTTGGTCTCGACGACCGTCGGCGGCACGTCGCCCGGGTGAAGACCAGCTTCTCGCGGTCCCACAGGTGGGTCTTGCGATAGCTGGCGACTACTCCGTCGGCGTCGGCGATCACCGCGCTGTTGTAAAGCCTTGCGTCGTCGCCGAGTTCGCAGAAGCCACCGATGACAATCGAATCACCGGCGGCCGCAGACCATTTCGTGAATGCGGGGTCTGTTGGCCTGAGCGCGGTAGCTCGCGCTTCGTCAGCGTCGGCCAACATGCAGCCGCACGTGGCAAGCTCGGGCAGCACGATGATGTCGGCGCCGACCTCGACCGCCTCACGGATCTGCGCCTCGATCAAGTCGGCATTGCCGGCCAGGTCGCCGATCGTGGGCTCGATCTGGCAGCACGCGATCCTCACCGTGGTGGGAGGCTACGGGATGCCGGCACGACAGTTAGGCCGTCAGCACCCCCACGCGGCAGGCGGCACCCACTGCCACACGGCAGGCGGCACCCAGTACCCGGCGCCGCACGGTGCGGGCGGAGCCTGCCATGCCGGCCCACCACGCCAGCCGTCGTTCCAGTCGTCCCAATCCCAGTCACCACCGTGGCCGTGGCCGCCGCGATCGAGCTTCCACGTCATCCCCGGCGTGCTGGGAAGAGGTTGATTGGCGCTTGCGACGCCCGCGCCAATCCCGACAGCGGCGGCGGCAAACCGCGCACCAGTGGAGGTGCCGCAAGCGGGACGGGCGGTGCAGCGGCCGGCGCGACAGCGGCGGCGTCGACCACTCGGGCGGCCGCAACGGGTGGGGCTGGCGTCAACGGGGCCGGCGCCGGGTTGGGTGCGGCCAGGGCCGTCAG
>JBKOYU010000039.1:0-1907 GCA_046725575.1 Actinomycetota bacterium
CCGCAAGACCGCCCGCAATTTCGGTCCGGTCATGGCCACCGCCGCCGAACTGACGATTGCCGAGGTCTCGAAGGTCGTCGACGTCGGTCAGATCGATCCGGAAACAGTGGTCACACCGGGCATTTACGTCGACCGGATCCTCGAGGTGAGCCGATGACCACAACCGAACGTCCGGACCGCATCGAACACCTCGACCGCGGACCGCTGGATCGCGCCGAACTTGCCGCCGCGATAGCCCATGACATTCCCGCGGGATCGTACGTCAACCTGGGCATCGGCCAGCCGACCCTTGTCGCCGATCACCTGCGACCGGAGGCGGGCGTGGTGCTGCACACCGAGAACGGCATGCTCGGCATGGGCCGGGCGGCCACCGGCGCGGAGGTCGACCCCGACCTGATCAACGCCGGCAAGATCCCGGTGACGGAAACGCCTGGCGCGTCCTACTTTCACCATGCGGACTCATTCGCAATGATGCGCGGTGGGCACCTCGACGTGTGTGTGCTCGGCGCCTTCCAGGTGTCCGAGCATGGGGATCTGGCCAACTGGCACACCGGTGCGCCCGACGCCATCCCCGCTGTGGGTGGCGCGATGGATCTGGCCATCGGGGCCAAGAACGTGTTCGTGATGATGAACCTGTTCGCCAAGGACGGCGTCGCAAAACTGGTGCCGGAGTGCACCCACAGACTGACCGGATTGCGGTGCGTACGCAGGGTGTACACCGACTACGCGACATTCGACATCGACCAGGAGACCGGTGTGCGAGTGCGCGAGACGTTCGGCATCTCGATGGCCGAACTGGCCTCGCGGATAATCGTCGAATTGCGTTAGCGCACTTAGGTGTAGGCGTCGACGCCGAGTTTGACGGCGAGCGCGAGGCCGGCGGCACCGATCAGGACACGTATCGGCGTCGCAGGTGCGTGGCGAACAACGATGGGGCCGAGCCGAGACCCGACGAGGCATCCGATGCCGAGGGCAAGTACCGCCGGCCACTGCACGGGCGCGAGAAACGCGAAGAAGATGGCGGCGACACCGTTGGCGATGCCGAGGATCACGTTCTTACCCGCGTTGGCGTGCGCCAGCGTCGCGTGGCCGGCGCCGAGTAGGAGCGCGAGCAGCATTACACCGGCCGCGGCGCCGAAATAACCGCCGTAGATACAGATCAGGAAGATCGCGGTCGACTCGAATAGCACCCCGGCGGTATGGCGTTGGTGGTCCGCGACACGGGCTTGCCCATTGCCTCGACGCCGGAACAGGATCGCGACCGATGCCAGGCCGAGAAGGATTGGCACGGCCTTTTCGAAGGCTTCTGCCGGGGTGGACAGCAGCAGCGCCGCGCCTGCCGCGCCGCCGAGGGCCGCGACCGGCGCGATGCGCGTGATCCACTTCTGCTGGCCTTCGAGCTCGGGCCTCGACCCCAACACCGATCCGATGCCGTTGAACACAAGGGCGACCGTGTTGGTGACATTGGCCGTCACCGGCGGGAGTCCCACGAGCAGAAGTGCCGGGTACGTGGCCACCGATGCCAGTCCTGCGATGCTGCCCGTCAGTCCGCCAAGCACGCCCGCGCCGCCCAGGAAGAGCCAATCCACCGCACATACCTGACTATGTCCGCGACAGGAATGTCAATTCGGGCCGGACCCAATAAGATCCGACAATTGGTCCATCAGCCCATGACGACTACCATCGTCGCCATTTTGTGTTTCCCAGCTTGCGCGTGGGCCCAGCCCGTGAGGGTGTTACTTCTTCGCGCGGACCAGGGCAGGCTTAGCATGCGTCGCTCTGGGAGCCCGTCGGCGGCACAGGCGCGTGCACGCGTCGGTGCGCGGTCAGCAGTAAGTTATCGGCGCGCTCCCGGATACCGGACGGCACATGCAGCTCGACGGTGAAGTCGTCGATGATCTGGGCTG
>JBKOYU010000317.1:0-2993 GCA_046725575.1 Actinomycetota bacterium
ACGCTGAGCAACGCCACACTCAACCACTGCGCCTGGACGAACACGTGCGCCGACCACAGCGGCGAAGTCGCGGCGATCACCGCGGCCGCCGCCACGCCGACGACCGAGGCCACTCGCATCGGATGCGTGCGCGGGCCGGAGACCACCTCGGTGTACCGCGCCGAGCGCACCTCGCGGGTGGCCTCCTGCAGCAGTCCGAACGCCGCGCCGGTGACCAACCCGAACGCACCCCAGAACACCCCGAACACCGAGAAGCCCGCCGGCTCGAGATCGCGCGCGGCCAGGTACAGCACCGCGTACCCGCACAGCGCGGACAACACGGTCGCCGTGCCGACCCGCGTCACGCTGGCGCGCGTGATCGGGCCGGTCGGGGTAGCCGCGTCCGTCACGACGGGCCTTCCAGGGCGGGCACCGGCGTCGAATACAGCCATGCATCCCACAGCGGTCGCAGCGACTCGTGTGCGTAATTGGCGGCCAACCCGGTGAAGTCGTCGGTGACCACAGTGGCGTGCCGGTAGCGCGTCGCCCAATCCTGCAGCAGCGCAAAGAAACTCTCGTCGCCGATGCGCCGACGCAGCACATGCAGCGTCAGCGCGCCGCGTTTGTACACGCGATCGTCGAACATGTCACGCGGTCCCGGATCGGCCAGCAGCAGATCCTGTGGCGAATCGGCCAGCCGCTGGTGATAGTGCTGTGCCCATTCGTCGGCGCTGCGGCCACCGGAGTGCTCGGACCACAGCCATTCGGCATAGCACGCGAAGCCTTCGTGCAGCCAGATGTGGCGCCATCGTTTGGCGGTGACCGAATTGCCGAACCACTGATGGGCCAGCTCGTGGGCGATCAGCCGTTCGGCGCTGCCCTGGCCGTCGCAGTGGTTGGCGCCGAAGATCGAAATACCCTGTGCCTCAAGGGGTATCTCCAGGTCGTCATCGGTCACCACCACGGTGTATCCGGTGGCCAGTGGGTATGGCCCGAACAGTTTGACGAACAATTTCATCATCTGGGGCTGGTCGGCGAAGTCCTGCTCGAAGTTGCGGCGCAACCGGTCGGGCCGCACGGCGTGAATCTGGACCCCGTTCTTGGCCATCCGCTGCCGGTCGTACATGCCCATCTGCAGCGTGATCAGATACGTCGACGTCGGCTCCGCCTGCTCGTACGTCCAGGTCGTCATGCCCGCTCTGGCGCGCCGCGACAACAACTCCCCGTTGGCCAGCGCGTAATAGGGGCGCTCGGTGCTGATCTGGATACGGAAGCTGGCCTTGGCGCTGGGATGGTCGTCGCAGGGGAACCACGACGCGGCGCCGTTGGGTTGCCCAGCGACGAGCGCGCCGTTGGTCAGCTCCTCGAAACCGACTTCGCCCCAATAGGAGTGGACCGGTCTTGGGGTACCGCCGTAGCGCACCGCAATGGTCATCGCCGCACCGGCGGGCAGCGCCTCCTGCAGTGCGATCTGCAGCTTGCCATCCGACGACCGAAACTGCGCTGGGCGTCTGCCGTTCACCGACACCTTCGTCACCGACAGGGCGTCCGACAGGTCAAGGGTGAAGGTGCGCAACGCCGCGAGTGTGACAGCCGTGACGGTGGCCGATCCGGACAGCCGGTTGATCGACACCTTGTATTCCAGGTCGAGTTCGTAGCGCGACACCCGATAGCCAAAGTTGCCGTTGGACGGCAAGTATGGGTCGATGACGGGAGGGGCCGATTTCTTCGCCGCTTTCTTGCTCCTCGTCACGCGGCGCTTGCTTCTGTTTTCTTGGGGGGTGGCTCGGGACTATCGCCACGCTTCTTGCGGAACAGGTTCCACGGCGCGATCGGGTTTCCCTGCCAGCGCGTCGACGGCGGCACCTCGTCACCGCGCATGACCAGCGAGGCCGGACCTACGGTGGCGCCTGCACCGATTCGTGCGGCGGGCAGCGCAACGCAATGCGTGCCCAGCGTCGAACCCTCTTCCAGCACAACGGTGTCCATCCGCATGATCCGGTCGTGGAACAAGTGAGTCTGCACCACACAACCGCGGTTGACCGTTGCGCCCTTCTCGAGGGTGACGAGGTCCGCCTCGGGCAGCCAATACGTCTCACACCAGACGCCGCGGCCGATCTTGGCGCCCAGTGCGCGCAACCACAGGTTCATCACCGGAGTGCCGCTGGCCGCGCGGGCGAACCACGGCGCCGCCACCGTCTCGACAAACGTGTCCGACACCTCATTGCGCCACACGAACGACGACCACAGCGGGTGCTCTACCGCCCGGATGCGACCGACAAGAAGCCATTTCGCGATCACCGCGGAGCCGCCTGCAAGTGCGCCCGCGGCAAGCAGAACCACGCCGCTGGCCAGCGCGGTCCACGCCCAACCGATTCCGACCGCCAGCCATTGCAATGCGAACAGCACACCCACACCGATGGCGAACGTCACCATCATCGGGATCAGCCGGCAGGTTTCCACCAAGGCCCGCAGGATCTTCAGCCGCAGGGATGGATGGAAGGTACGCAGCACGTCGGCGGCGGTGGGCTTGCGGCGCAACCGAACCGGCGGGCTGCCCAACCACGACGAGCCAGCCTTGGCCTTGTGCGGCGTCGCTGACAGCACCGCGACCAGACCGTCGTCGGGGACTCGCCGTCCGGGCTGGGTGATGCCGGAGTTGCCAAGGAACGCTCGCTTACCGATCGTCGCCTTGGCGACGTGGATCCATCCGCCGCCCAATTCGTAGGACGCCACCATGGTGTCGTCGGCCAGGAACGCACCGTCCTCGACGACGGTGAACTTCGGCACCAGCAGCGCCGTCGAGATCTCGGTTCCCCGACCGACTTTCGCGCCAAGCACACGCAGCCACCACGGCGTCAGCAGGCTGGCATAAATGGGGAACAGGTAGTTGCGGGCGGCATCCATCAGCCGCTCGGTCGCCCACAGCTGCCAGCCGACGCGGCTGCGGACGGGGTGATAACCCTCGGGCATCCACATCGACAACATCCGGACGCCAATCACCGACATAGCCG
>JBKOYU010000152.1:0-12374 GCA_046725575.1 Actinomycetota bacterium
AGTACATCGTCTCCATCTACCGAAAAGCCGCCACCGCCCGCCTCGACACGTTCATCGGGCCGAAGGACCGCGCGGTACCGTTGAACGGTGTCCACTACGCGGCGTAGGAGACCAGCGCTCATCGCGCTGGTGATCGTCGGCGCCGCCGGTTGCCTGGCGCTGGCCTGGTGGCAGTGGACCCGCTTCGAATCGGCGTCAGGCTCCTTCCAGAACCTCGGCTACGCCCTGCAATGGCCGCTGTTCGCCGGGTTCTGCGTCTACGCCTACTACAAGTTCGTCCGCTACGAGGAAGCCCCGCCCGAGCCTCGCAACCATAACACCGTCACCGAGATCCCCTCCGGGCTGTTGCCCGAACGCCCCAAGGCCGCAACGCCTTCCGACGACGACCCCGCTCTACGCGATTACAACGCTTATCTCGCCGAGCTCGCCAAAGAAGACAAGGAACACAAAACCCCATGACGGAAGCCCCGACACCGACCACGCCCGTCGAATCCATCCGCAAGGCCCTGTTGGGTTACCGCGTCATGGCGTGGACCACCGGCATCTGGCTGATCGCGCTGTGCTACGAGATGGCGCTCAAGTACATCGTCCACGTCGACAACCCGCCGAACTGGATCGCGATCGTGCACGGCTGGGTGTACTTCGTCTACCTGATCTTCACCGCCAACCTCGCCGTCAAGGTGCGCTGGCCCATGGGCAAGACCATCGGCGTGCTGCTCGCCGGCACCATCCCGCTCGTCGGCATCATCGTCGAGCACTTCCAGACCAGCGACATCAGGGAACGGTTCGACCTCTAGGCCGCGCAGACCTAGGCGTAGCGAGCGACCTCATACCGCCGAGTGACGTTTCTGGGCATACGTCACCCACGATCGACCAGGCTAAACCTGGCCGACCTAGGAAGCTCCCGCTCACGAGATCACGTCCCCGGCTCTCTCCAACCAAGGTGCCGGTCCGATGAAACCGGCTGTGGGCCACGTAAAGTGGCTGGTCGCAGCGTTGGCGATCCGAAGGAGCCACTCCCAACGTTACGCCCGGCCACTTGACCCCATCAACGAAAAGTTGGTCTGATCGTGAACTCCGCCCTCACCAAGCGAAGCTAGAGCGAGGGTGAAACTTGATATCGCATGCGATATCAAGTTTTAGGAGCATCGCATGGTCCCGACACGACGTACCGATCAGTCAGCCAACTCCCGCACCGCCGGAAGCAGCGCCGCCAACGCCCGGCCCCGATGCGACACCGCGTCCTTTTCCTCGGGCGTCAACTCCGCCGCAGTCCGATCCGAGCCCGACGGCAAGAACACCGGGTCGTAACCGAACCCTCCTTCACCCCGCGGCTCCCACACAATGCTGCCCGGCCAGACGCCGCGCACCACGACCTCGCCCGCTCCCGACACCAACGCACACGCCGACACGAACGCCGCACCGCGCCGCTCATCGGGCACGTCACCCAACTGAGCCAGCAGCAGCTCGGTGTTCGCACGATCGCCGCAATGCCGCCCCGCCCACCGCGCTGACAGCACCCCCGGCATCCCGTTCAATGCCTCGACTTCCAGCCCGGAATCGTCCGCCACACATGCCAATCCAGAAGCTCGATAAGCGTCGCGCGCCTTGGCCAACGCGTTCTCCTCGAACGTCGCACCCGTTTCCGGCGCCTCGTCGAACGGCGCGATGTCGTCCAACGACAACAGCGTCAACGCCACCCCGGCACCATCGAGCACCCGCCGCAACTCGGCCAGCTTCTTGCGGTTGCGGCTGGCCACCAGCAGCTCGGTCAGCTTCCGAACGCCTTCTTCGCCGGCTCCGCCGATTCGGGCAGCACGCCGGGATACGGCAACTCCAACGCCTCGCGCTGCACCGCGAACAACTGCTCGCAGGCACTCATCGCCGCATCGAGCATCTTGTCCAGCGTCGACCGCGGGAACGTCGCGCCCTCGCCCGTGCCCTGGATTTCGACCAGCGTGCCGGTGTCGGTCGCTACGACGTTCATGTCCACCTCGGCGCGAGAGTCCTCCGAGTACGGCAGATCGACACGGATGCGGCCGTCGACGACACCGACGCTGACCGCCGCGATCGCACACGACAGCGGCCGCGGGTCCGACAGCCGACCGGCCGCCGCCAGATACGTCACCGCATCGGCGAGCGCCACGTACGCGCCAGTGATCGCCGCCGTGCGAGTGCCGCCGTCGGCCTGCAGCACGTCGCAGTCGATCGCGACGGTGTTCTCCCCCAGCGCCGCCAGGTCGATGCACGCCCGCAGCGACCGGCCGACCAGCCGGCTGATCTCCTGCGTGCGTCCGCCGACGCGGCCCTTGACCGACTCGCGGTCCGACCGCTCATGGGTGGCCGCGGGCAGCATCGCGTACTCCGCCGTCAGCCAGCCCTGCCCCGAGCCCTTACGCCAGCGTGGCACGCCCTCGGTGACGCTCGCGGTGCACATCACCCTGGTCTCGCCGAACTCCACCAACACCGACCCGGCGGGATGGGAGGTAAAGCCGCGGGTTATTCGGACCGGACGAAGCTCGTCGTCGAGCCGGCCGTCTTCTCGTCTGGACACGCGCCAACCCTAACCGGTAGGTCCGACCGCACTCAGGAACGTGCGACGTCGAAGGCCTCGTTGCACACCACGGCGTGCACGGGGCCGTCGAACTCCGCCTTCGCCTCGCTGATCACATCCTCGCGTGACGTCCACGGCGGAATGTGGGTCAGCAGCAGCTCGCCGACACCCGCCTGCTTGGCGGCCCGTCCTGCCTCGGTGCCCGACAGGTGCAACTTGGGCGGCCGCGAGGAGTCATGCGTCCACGACGCCTCGCACAGGAACACGTCGGCGCCGCGGGCCAGATCGATCAGCGCATCGCAGTAGCCGGTGTCCCCGCTGTAGACCAGCGTCGCGCCCGACGAGTCGGTGATCCGCATGCCATAGGACTCGGTCGGATGACACACCAGCTTCGCGGTCACCGAGAGCGAGCCGATCTGCACCGCCTGGTTGTCGACCCAGTGCCGGATGTCAAAGATGTCGGAGAAGTCGTCGATCTCCCCGCCCTCCGGCGACGACGCCGCACCCAGCCGCGCCCATGTGTTCGCCGGGCCGTACATCACGCCGCGCTCCTGAGCGGGCGACGGGTGGTAGCGCCGCCACACGAACAGGCCGGGCAGATCGAGGCAGTGGTCGGCATGCAGATGCGAGAGCAGCACGTAAACCGAGTTGGGATCCGCGTGACGCTGCAGCGCGCCCAGCACACCACCACCGAAATCGAGGACTAACGGCGGGGTGTCAGGGGCCGTAAGCAGGTAGCCCGAAGCTGGCGAATCAGGCCCGACGACACTGCCGGAGCACCCGAGTACGGTGATTCGCACGCACACTAGCTTGCCATGCCCGCTATCCGTGTGACGAAAACATCGCCCGTTTACGCGACGGAAATCATCTTTGGGCGGCAACGTGACGTTGAACAGGCCGAACACCATCCAGCGTCGGACCTAGGAATCGGGCCGCGAGTGTGGTGAACGCCTCAGGATCACCGGTCGACTCGAACAACCGCCGCGCCTGCGGAGCATCGTGCGGACGCAGCAAATCGAGCTCGGTGAGGACTCTCAGCAAGTCCTTTGCCGTCTCCTCGGCGCTGGACACCAACGTGACGTGGTCGCCCATAGCCAGCTGGATCAGCCCCGACAGCATCGGGTAGTGCGTGCAGCCCAGCACCAAGGTGTCGACCTCGGCGCGCTGCAGCGGTTCCAGATACCCCTCCGCCAGGCCCAGCACCTGGCGGCCGCTGGTCACGCCGCGCTCGACGAAGTCGACGAACCGCGGGCATGCCACGCCGATCACCTCGGCGTCGCGGGCGGCGGCGAACGCGTCCTGATAGGCGCCCGACGCGATCGTCGCCGCGGTGCCGATGACGCCGATGCGGCCGTTGTGGGTCGCGGCGACGGCACGCCGCACCGCGGGCAGGACCACCTCGATGACGGGCACGGGCGCATACCGCTCGCGCGCGTCGCGCAGCATCGCCGACGACGCGGTGTTGCACGCGATCACCAATGCCTTGACGCCGCGCGACACGAGGTCGTCGCCGATCGCCAGCGCGTGGGCGCGGATCTCGGGAATGGTCAGCGGGCCGTACGGACCGTTGGCGGTGTCACCGACGTAGATGATGTCCTCGTCGGGCAGCTGGTCGATGATCGCGCGCGCGACGGTGAGTCCGCCGACGCCGGAATCGAAGATCCCGACGGGCGCCAGGACAGAGCTCACGACGTCAGATATGGGTTTGTCGCTTTGCGTTTACGTGCCTCTCGCGCCTTGCGTTCGGGACCGGACAGAAGATACGCGGCGAGCACGCCCGCGATCGCGCCGCACAAGTGGCCTTGCCACGAGACACCAAAGGTCCCCGGCAGCACGCCGAGCAGGACGCTGCCGTAGACGAAAAACACGATCACGCCGACGACGATCTCCCACACGTTGCGGGTGAAGAACCCGAACACAATCAGGAAGGTCAGCCAGCCGAAGATCAGCCCGGACGCGCCGATGTGGTTGGTTTCGACGGGTACGCCGGCGTAGGTGGGCGCCCCGACGTTGCCGATCAGCCAGGTGCCGAACCCGCCGACGATCCAGACGATCGCGGTGGCGAAGATGAACCGCGCCATCCCGGCCAGCGTCATCAGGAAGCCGAGGATCAACGCCGGGACGGAGTTGGCGATCAGGTGCTGCCAGTTCGAGTGCAGCAGCGGCGCGACAATGATGCCCATCAGGCCGTCGGTCTCCAGCGGGCGGATGCCGTTATCGTCGAGGCGATGACCGGACATCGAGTCGAACAGCTCGATGGCCCACAGCAACACGACGAAGCTGATAATCGTGACCCCGCCGACGACCCACCTCGGCCGCTTCTTCGGCTGCGGTGATGGTGTCGTCGGGTATCCGACCGGGCCTGTCATGCCCATAGCTGCCCTTCCAACGCGTCTTCGGCATCATCCAGGCTACCGGCGTAGGCGCCAGTCGACAGATACTTCCAACCGGCGTCGGCCACGATGAACGCAATGTCCGCACGCTCGCCCGCCTTGACCGCCTTGGCGGCCATGCCCAGCGCGGCGTGCAACACGGCACCAGTGGAGATTCCGGCGAAGATGCCTTCGACCTGCACCAGTTCGCGCGTGCGCTTGATCGCGTCGTATGAACCGACGGAGTACCGGGTGGTGAGCACGTCGGGGTCGTACAGCTCGGGGATGAAGCCTTCGTCGATGTTGCGCAGCGCGTAAACACCCTCGCCGTAACGGGGTTCGGCGGCGACGATCTGCATGTCCGGGACATGCTCGCGCAGATACCGACCGGTGCCCATGAGCGTGCCCGTCGTACCAAGCCCGGCGACGAAGTGCGTGATTTCAGGCAGGTCGGCCAACAGCTCCGGCCCGGTGCCGTAGTAGTGCGCTTCGGTGTTGGCCTCGTTGCCGTACTGATACAGCATCACCCACGAAGGATTCTGTGCCGCAAGCTCTTTCGCTTGAGCCACCGCGGTGTTGGACCCGCCTTCGGCTGGCGAGTAGATGATCTTCGCACCGTAGAGCTCCAGCAGCTGCCGGCGCTCGATCGACGTGTTCTCCGGCATCACGCAGATCAGTTGGTAGCCCTTGAGCAGCGCCGCCATCGCCAGCGAGATGCCGGTGTTACCGCTCGTCGGCTCCAGGATCGTCGCACCAGGCTGCAGGATTCCGTCCCGCTCCGCCTGCTCGATCATCCGCAGCGCGGGCCGGTCCTTGATGGAGCCGGTGGGATTGCGGTCCTCGAGCTTGGCCCACAGCCGCACGTGCGGTTCGTCGTCCCACCGGGGTGAAAGCCGGTGCAGCGCAACCAAAGGCGTGTTGCCGAGCGCCTCCAGCAGCGAGTCGTGACGGGTCACTTCACCTCCGCCCTAGTCGGCGTGCGCCGAAACTGTAGTTATCGCGCAGAAGTGCGAGTGGCGCGCACGGTAACAACAGTCTCGCGGATGGCCAGTGCACCTGGCGTTCTGACTCACGACACTAACCACCTGCGACGGCGGGCAGGATGGTCACCGAGTCGCCGTCGGAGATCTCGGTGGCCAGCCCGCCGGAGAACCGCACATCCTCGTCGTTGACATAGATGTTGACGAACCGGTGCAGCTTGCCGTTATCGACCAGGCGCTCCGAGATACCGGAGTAGTTCGACTCCAGATCGCTGATCACGGCCTGCAACGTCGCGCCGGTTGCGGTGACACGCTTCTCGCCGCCGGTGTGGGTGCGCAGGATCGTGGGGATGGAAACGCTGACTGTCATGGGGATGGGCCTTTCTAGTACTGCTCAACGATTTTGACGGGTTCCTCGGTCACGATGCCGTCGACGATGCGGTAGCTGCGCAGCTCGGGCTCGCCGGGATCGCGGGTGGACACCAATACGTAGTGGGCGTCGGGTTCGGACGCATAGGAGATGTCGGTGCGGCTTGGGTAGGCCGCTGTCGCCGTGTGCGAGTGATAGATGACAATCGGAGCTGCGCCCGCCTCTTCTAACGCGCGCCACACCTTGAGCTGCTCGCCGGAGTCGAATCGGTAGAACGTCGGCGACCGTTCGGCGTTGGTCATCGCGATGAACCGCTCAGGACGATCGGAACCCTCGGGGCCCGCGATCACCCCGCACGCCTCGTCCGGGTGGTCGGCCCGAGCGTGCGCGACCATGGCGTCAACCAGGTCGGCTCGGATCACCAACACAGCTGCTTCTCCCTCATTCGTCGGCCGATCATTCGAACGCTCCCGGCAACATGTCCCGGTACGACGGTATTCCGGCGACCGACTCCGCTGCCAATACGCCGACCAGCACCGCGCGGGCCAGGCAGTCCGCCGCAGCCGCGCCGACCGCGGTGATCAGCGGCGTCTCCGGCGACATCGACGCGGGCGTCGTGGGATCCGGCGGCACCTCTACGGCGCCCGTGGCCAGCGCGAACACCGTATCGCCGTCGAGCGGGGTGTGGCACGGCCGGATGGTGCGGGCCAGCCCGTCATGGGCGGCAATGGCGACCCGTCGGCACCCCGCCGGGCTGAGAACGGCGTCAGTGGCCACCACCGCGATCGTGGTGTTGAGCGGGCTGAACTCGGCGCGCCGGTCCGCGTATGCCGCGATCTGGTCGGCCGGCGGCGCGACGAGTCCGAACTCCTCGATCTGATACGCCAGCCAGGGCAGGCCGGTGGCCGGGTCGACCGCGTCTCCTGCGGCGTTGACGACAACGATCGCGCCGACCGTGACGCCAGAATCGAGCGTGATCGATGCGGTCCCCACCCCGCCCTTGAGCACCCCCACGCGGGCACCGGTCCCAGCACCCACGGTCCCTGTGGCAACCTCCGTGCCGGCGCTCTCGGCGGCCGCGTAGCCGAACTCAGCGGTCGGTCGGCACTTCCATCCGCCGACGGGCAGATCGAAGACCACCGCGGCGGGCACGATCGGCACCACGCCACCCTCCATCGCCACGCCGCGGCCCTGCTCCTCGAGGAAGGTCATCACGCCGTCGGCGGCCGCCAGTCCGTAGGCGCTGCCACCGCTCAGCACGATCGCGTCGACGTGGCGCACCGAATTGATGGGGTCGAGCAGGTCGGTCTCCCGGGTGCCGGGCGCACCACCGCGACCGTCGACCGCGCCGACGGTGCCCGGCGGTGTCAGCACGACGGTGGTGCCGCTGGCCCAACCATTGCCGAGCGTGACATCGGGGTCGAGACGATGATGCTGGCCGACGCGAATGCCGCCGACGTCGGTGATGGAGCTCATCGGCGTTGTCTGCTCTTCGCGCGAGCGCTCATCGCTTGTCCATCAGGCCCAGCACGAGGTACTCCTGCAGCACCGTCAGCCACTGGTACACGTCAAAGTGCCCGGCCATCGGATGGTCGGCGGGCAGCGCCTCGGGTCCGTTCGTGCCGACGTCAAGCATGGTGCCCAGGGCCAGCCGCACGTCGTTGACGGCGGCCGCCCAGGCATGCGCGTCGTCCTCGGTGAGTTCGAACTTGCCGCCACCCTGCGGGCATGTGTCCAACAACCGTTGCGCCGCTTGGCGTTTCGCGTCGATGATCTCCGGCTCGTGCAGGCTGCGCAGTGCGCTGTTGAGGCTCTCCATGGTGCCGGAGCCGGCAGGATGATCGGTTTGCGAGCGGTAGAAGTCCGGCAGCAGGCGCTTCATCGTCGCATCCTGCGGAGGCTGCGAATTGCCCGGCTTCATTCCGGTGATCTCTTCGAGTTCGTCTGCGGGAGCGGATGATTCGCGCTCCTCGAGCATCCCCAGCATCGAAGTCACCAGGCTGTTGAGCAGCCCGGCCTCATGCGCGGCCAGCGCCGATCGAAACCGCGGGCCGTCGGCGGTGTCGACCCGCTTCCACTTACGCACAGCCGGATCAGCGGTCCTGCTGCATGGTCGCCCACAAGCCGGCGGCATGGAGCTTGGACACGTCGACCTCCATCGACTCACGGCTGCCTGCGGTCACCACTGCCTTGCCTTCGTTGTGCACCTGCAGCATGAGCTTGGTCGCGTGCGGCTCGCTGTAGCCGAACAGCTTCTGGAAGACGTACGTCACGTATGTCATCAGGTTGACGGGGTCGTCCCAGACGATGGTCACCCATGGGGTGTCCGTGGCATCGACGGTCGCGACGTCCCGTTCCTCGCGAGTTCCCGGTCGGGCCTTCGCCGGAGTCACCATGTGCTTCAGGATACCGAGGCCGCGAAACCGATACCGTTGCGGTGTGGCTACATCTTCAACGGCCTTGTTTACCGACAAATACGAGTTGACGATGCTCGCCGCGGCGCTGCATGACGGCAGCGCGCACCGTCGCACCACCTTCGAGGTGTTCGCGCGGCGGCTCCCCGAGAGCCGGCGCTACGGCGTCGTCGCGGGCACGGCGCGCTTCGTGGAAGCGTTGGCGCAGTTCAGGTTCGATGACACCGCCCTGGCGTCGCTCGAGGACTTTCTGGACCGTGAAACACTCGCGTACCTCGCCGACTACCGGTTCAGCGGCGACGTCGACGGCTACGCCGAGGGCGAGCTGTATTTCCCCGGCTCCCCCGTGCTGTCGGTGCACGGCACGTTCGGCGAATGCGTGGTGCTGGAGACGCTGGCGTTGTCGATCTTCAACCACGACACGGCGATCGCCTCGGCCGCCGCGCGCATGGTCAGCGCGGCCGAGGAGCGCCCGCTGATCGAGATGGGGTCGCGGCGCACTCACGAGAATGCCGCCGTCGCCGCCGCTCGCGCCGCCTACATCGCCGGGTTCACCGGCTCGTCCAATCTCGAGGCGCAGCGCCGCTACGGCGTGCCCGCACTGGGCACCGCTGCGCATGCGTTCACGCTGCTGCACACCACCGAGACCGGTCCCGATGAGCGGGCGGCCTTCAAGGCCCAGGTCGAGGCGCTGGGGGTCGGCACCACGCTGCTTGTCGACACGTACGACATCACCGCGGGCGTTGCCAACGCCGTCGAGGTCGCCGGAACGGAGCTCGGTGGGGTACGCATCGACTCCGGTGATCTGGCCGTGCTGGCCCGCCAGACCCGCGAACAGCTCGACGGCCTGGGCGCCAAAGACACCAAGATCGTGTTGTCCGGAGACCTCGACGAGTACGCGATCGCCGCGCTACACGCCGAGCCGGTCGACTCCTTTGGCGTGGGAACGTCGGTCGTGACCGGATCCGGTGCCCCGACCGCCAACATGGTCTACAAGCTGGTCGAGGTCGACGGCATGCCGGTCGAGAAACGCAGCAGCCACAAGGAATCCCATGGCGGCCGCAAGCAGGCGCTACGGACATGCAAGGCCACGGGCACCATCCTCGAGGAGATCGTGCATCCGTATGGCCATCCACCGCGGGATGAGTCAGGCCGCGTCCTCACGGTCGACCTGGTGCGCGACGGCGAACCGGTCGCCGACCTCAGCATCGACACGGCCCGGCAGCGCGTGAAGGAAGGGCTGCACAGCCTGCCCTGGGACGGCCTGAAACTGTCCAGGGGGGAACCGGCCATCCCCACCCGCATGATCCCCCCGGCAACCCGGAAAGACGCCTAGGAGAAGCCACGGGCGAGACAGCGGAAGTCACCCAACTGCTGGCCAAGGCGGTCGCCGCGTTGGGTGGCAGCGAGCGAAGCGGCCAGATCGAGATGGCCGAGGCCGTCGCGCACGCGTTCGACACCGGTGAGCATCTCGCCGTGCAGGCGGGCACCGGGACCGGCAAGTCGCTGGCCTACCTGGTGCCTGCGATCGCGAGGGCCGTCGCCACCGACGAGCCCGTGGTGGTGTCGACGGCGACCATTGCGCTGCAGCGCCAGCTCGTCGACCGCGACCTGCCCCGGCTGGCCGACTCACTCGCCGACGCCCTGCCCCGCCGCCCGGAGTTCGCGTTACTGAAGGGGCGGGGAAACTACTTGTGCCTCAACAAGATTCACAACGGGTCGGCGACCGAACCGGAGGACCGGCCGCAGGAGGAGCTGTTCGAGCCGATGGCCGCCAGCGCGCTGGGCCGTGACGTACAGCGGCTGATCGCGTGGTCGTCGACCACCGACAGCGGCGACCGTGACGAGCTGACGCCTGGGGTACCGGACCGGTCGTGGTCTCAGGTGTCCGTGTCGGCCCGGGAGTGCATCGGCGTGGCCCGCTGTCCGTTCGGAACCGACTGCTTCGCGGAGCGCGCTAGAGGACACGCCGGCAGTGCTGACATCGTGGTCACCAACCACGCGCTGCTGGCCATCGACGCGATGACCGACGCCTCCGTGCTGCCCGAACACGAGCTGCTGGTGGTCGACGAGGCGCACGAACTGGTCGACCGCGTGACCGGCGTGGCCACCGCCGAGCTGTCGGCCACGTCGCTGGCCGCTGCGCACCGCCGCGTCGGCAGGCTCATCGACCCCGAGCTCGCGCAGCGCATGGAGGCCGCGACGGCGACCTTGTCGTCGGCGATTCACGATGCCACACCGGGCCGCATCGACGTGCTCGACGACGAGCTGACTACCTATCTGACCGCATTGCGCGACACCGCGAGCAAGGCTCGCTCGGCCATCGACACCGCGCCGAGCGACCCGAAGGCGGCGTCGGCGCGCGCAGAGGCGGTGACAGCGCTCAGCGACATCAGCGACACCGCGACCCGCATCCTTTCGTCGTTCGTCCCCGCCATCCCCGACCGCACCGACGTGGTGTGGCTCGAGCATGATGAGGGAGTGCACGCGAGGAGCACCAAGGACGGGAGCGGCAGCGTCCGCGCGGTGTTGCGCGTGGCCCCACTGTCGGTGGCAGGTTTGTTGCGCGGCAGGCTTTTTGAGCACACGACGGCGGTGCTCACCTCCGCGACGCTGACGATCGGCGGCACGTTCGATTCGATGGCCTCGGCCTGGGGGCTGTGCGGCGAGGACGACGTCAAGTGGCGCGGACTCGACGTCGGTTCGCCGTTCGAACACGCGAAGTCGGGCATCCTCTACGTCGCCGCTCACCTGCCGCCGCCGGGGCGCGACGGCACCGGCTCGGCCGAGCAGCTCGACGAGATAGCCGCTCTGATCACCGCAGCAGGCGGGCGAACGCTGGGGTTGTTCTCCTCGATGCGCGCCGCCAAGGCCGCGGCGGAGATCATGCGCGAACGGCTCGACACCCCGGTGCTGTGCCAGGGCGAGGACACCACGTCGGCGCTGGTGCAGCGGTTCGCCGACGACACCGAGACATCGCTGTTCGGCACGCTGTCGCTATGGCAGGGCGTGGACGTGCCCGGCCCGTCGCTGTCGCTGGTGCTCATCGACCGCATCCCATTCCCCCGGCCCGACGATCCGCTGCTGACCGCACGCCAGCGGGCGGTGGCAGCCCGCGGCGGCAACGGGTTCATGGCCGTCGCGGCCAGCCACGCGGCGCTGCTGTTGGCGCAGGGCGCGGGGCGCCTGCTGCGACGCATCGACGACCGCGGTGTGGTCGCCGTGCTCGACTCGCGGATGGCCACCGCGCGATACGGCGGTTACCTGCGCGCGTCGTTGCCGCCGTTCTGGGCGACGACGGACTCAAACCGGGTGCGCGAAGCGCTCGAACGGCTACGCACAGGCTGAACGCGTTCACTATCCTGGCTGCCAATTCCCTGTCACCGAAAGGCAGCGTCCATGAGCCGACGACTCCTGGTGGGCGCCGTGATCGCGGGCTGCTCGGCGTTGCTGATCGCCGGTTGCACCACGACGCTGCAGGGCAAGGCCGTCTCGGTGTTCGACGACCCGTTCCATGTCGCGGGAATGCCGGCCAGCGACGGACCGACCGGCTTGCGCGACGACGCGCAGGGTCCCGTCCGTGAGGTGGAGGGCACCGACAACGGAAAGATCGACGAACTGGCCGCCAACGCCGTCAGCGACATCGAGGAGTACTGGGGCAACGCCTACAGCGAAACGTTCGAC
>JBKOYU010000961.1:0-3152 GCA_046725575.1 Actinomycetota bacterium
TGCGCGACGATCCGACCGACGTGATGACCCCATCGGTAAGACGCGAAAAATGCCACGCTGAGCGCCGTGATGGCGATCGCCATGCCGAATAAGGCCTGCAGCCAGGTGCCGCCCGCGGCCAACACGGCCAGCAGCGGCAGATAGGCCGCCATCGCGAAGTCCTCCAGCACGAGGATCGACAGCACCGCCGGGGTCTCCCTGTTGCCGAGCCTGCGCAGGTCGGACAGCAGCCGCGAGATCACACCCGACGACGAGATGTACGTGACGCCGGCCAGGGCCAGGATGCCAACGCCGCCCAGCCCGAGCAGCCAGCCCGCGATCGCGCCCGGCAGCGCGTTCAGCAACACGTCCACCCACGCCGACGGCAGGTGGCGGCGCAGGCTGCTGGCGAACTCTCCGATGGAAAACTCAAGCCCGAGGGTGAGCAGTAGCAACACCACGCCGATCGATGCCCCGCTGCTGACGAATTGGGCAGCGGCAGGGATCGGCGCGATGCCACCTTCCCCGAGGGCGAGCCCGGCCGCCAGGTAAAGCGGAATCGGCGACAGCGCGAATCGGCGTGCGGCCGTACCCAACACGGTGAGCACCGTGAGGATGACGCCGAGCTCGAGCAGCAGCGTCGCCGATACCTGCATGGCTCAGCCTTCGGCTGGCGGGCCGGCCAAATCGCCTGTAGCGACGATGCCCTCAACTCCCGAGATGCCTTCCTCGGTGCCGATGACCACCAGCACGTCGTTGGCCCGCAGCATTTCCGCCGGGCCGGGTGAGGCGAGGACTTCCTCGTCGCGGACGATCGCCACGATGGAGGCGCCGGTGCGGGTGCGCGCCCTGGTGTCGCCGAGGGGCCGGTCCACGAACGGGCTGCCGGGTCGGATCGTTACTTGTCCCGCGTTGAGTCCGGGGACCTCGCGGGTCAGGTCGGCGAAGCGTTCGGCGATCCGCGGTGCGCCCAGGATCTGGGCCAGGGCTTCGGCCTCGTCGTCGGTGAGACGGAACACCCGCTGGGCTTGGTCGGGATCATCGCTGGGGTAGACGACGACTTCGAAGTCACCGGTACGCCTGGCGACTACGCCGATACGGTCACCGTCTCGATTCTCGAACTCGAATCGCAGACCGACGCCCGGCAGCAGAACCTCTTTGACTTCCATACGGTTCATACTTCCCGGTCGAGCGTCGACCTATGTGCGAACTTTCGCCGATTCGTCAGCATCAACTCGACGTTCGGCAGGCGTCCATCCCGGCGGTCCGAAGATGTAGCCGAGTCGGTCGCGCCAGCCGGTCGCGTGGCGCACATCGCGGGCGATCGCGACGTACTCCCAGGTCTGCAGCTTCCAGATGTTGAAGGTGTCCTCCTGCTTGGTCAGGCCGTAGTGCGGTCGCGTGGTCTCTGCCTGGAAAGACCCAAAAGCCCTATCCCACAAGATGAAAATTCCACCGTAGTTACGGTCCAGGTACTGCTGATCCATGCCGTGGTGCACCCGATGGTGTGACGGCGTGTTGAAGACGAATTCGATTGGCCGCCAAAGCCTGTCGATGCGCTCGGTGTGGATCCAGAACTGGTAGATCAGATTGATCGAGAACGACAGGAACACCAGCCACGGCGGAACGCCGAAGAGCGGCAACAGCGCCCGCAGGAACACGTCGCCGCTGATGTTCCATTTCTGCCGCAGCGCAGTGGCGAAGTTGAAGTACTGGCTCGAGTGATGGGCCTGATGGGTGGCCCAGAAGATGCGCACCCGGTGCGCCATCCGGTGGTAGACGTAGTAGAGCAGGTCCACGCCGACGATGGCGATCACCCAGGTGTACCACTGGGTTGCGGGCAGGTGCCACGGCGCGACGTAGACGTACAGCGCCGCATACCCCAGCAGCGCGATCCCGTTGAGCACCCCGCTCGTCCCGACCGACACCAGGCCCATCCAGATGCTGGCCCACGCGTCGGGCTTCAGATACGCGCCTGACGGAGGGCGGTCCCCCTCGACGTGGGCGAGCTTGCGCGCCGCGGCCCACTCGATGATCAGCAGCAGGAGGAGGAAGAACGGGACCGCGAACATCACGGGGTCGTGCATCAGCGGCGGCAGCACATCCGAGAATGCCTTTGCCAAGTCCACGACGACACCTCCACCGCGAGTTTAGCTGGCGCGCCGCTACCGGAAGCTGAGCACCTCACTGCCCCAGGCCGACCGGATGTGCAGGTCGACGTCGTTGACGACGGTGTCTTGCCGGTCGATCACCAGGCACGCCCGATCGGCCTCCTGGTACGGCAGCCATTCGGGCTCACCGTCCAGCCCGAGCGGCTTGCCCTGCGTCGCGAAGTTGCGCCAGCGAGCCTGGATCCGGGCCGACACCACCTTGCCGGTCTTCATCCCGCCGAGCCGGAATGTGGGGTCCTTGGGACCGGCGACGAGGTTGCCCCAGACGAAAGGCAGTTCGGTGGCGTGCGCGCCGCCGAGCCGCAGCAGCCGCAACATCGGTGTGGCCCAGTCGAATCGGTACAAATACACCGGCGCGACGGCGCTGTGCCCTTCGGCAAACCAGACCGTCGGCATCCTGAATCCGACGTCGCGAACCACTCCCATCCCGCGGGCCTTGCCTCGCAGGCCCGGATACGCCGTGTCGATCTGATCGTCCGTCGGCAACTCCAGGTGCGGCTGTTCGGCGGCGATCTGGGTGAACATCGCGTTGATCGCCTCGGGAGTGATGGGCATCAGCGGCGACTTCATCCACCGGAACAGTGCCGCCTCGTGCTTGTTCGTGCCGATGACCAACGGGACGGCATGCGACCGGCCCTCGCGGGCGAGCTTCACCGGGTGGTTGGGCACCACATCGCCATCGATGATCGGGACGAAAGCCAGCGTGCCCGGGTTCTGCAGCGGCACGTCGTTGAACAACGCCCGCGACGCGTCGATGAGCGCGTCGACCGGCGCATCGTGCAATCTGTCGATTTCGTTGTGCGCCAGACCAACCGCGGCAAGGTACTGCTCGGCCAGCCGGCGGGCGCGGGTCGCGTCGTACACCGACGTGGCCGGTGAGCTCTGCGCGATCGCGCCGGCGAACAATCCGGCGGCGGCCGGGCTGGTCAACAGGGTGGTGATGATGCCCGCGCCCGCCGACTCGCCGAACACCGTGACGCGGTCGGGGTCGCCACCGAAAGC
>JBKOYU010000740.1:0-6313 GCA_046725575.1 Actinomycetota bacterium
CACCGACGCCTTCCAGGAAGCCGACATCTCCGGCATCACCATGCCGGTCACCAAGCACAACTTCCTGGTGCGCGACGGCAACGACATCGCTCGGGTGATCGCCGAGGCATTCCACATCGCCTCTTCGGGTCGGCCGGGTCCGGTGCTCGTCGACATCCCCAAGGACGTGCTGCAAGGGCACTGCACCTTCAGCTGGCCGCCGCAGATCGATCTGCCCGGCTACAAGCCGAACACCAAGCCGCACAACCGTCAGGTCCGCGAGGCGGCGAAGCTGATCGCGGCCGCCCGCAAGCCGGTGCTCTACGTGGGCGGCGGAGTGATCCGCGGCGAGGCCACCGAGCAGTTGCTGGACCTGGCCGAGCTGACCGGCATCCCCGTCGTCACCACGCTGATGGCCCGCGGCGCGTTCCCGGACAGCCATCCGCAGCACATGGGCATGCCCGGAATGCACGGCACGGTGGCTGCGGTGGCTGCGTTGCAGCGCAGCGATCTGTTGATCGCGTTGGGCACCCGCTTCGACGACCGGGTGACCGGCAAGCTGGATTCCTTTGCGCCCGAGGCCAAGGTCATTCACGCCGACATCGACCCGGCGGAGATCGGCAAGAACCGGAACGCCGACGTCCCGATCGTGGGCGACGTCAAGGCCGTCATCACCGATCTGATTGAGGCGCTGCGACGCGACGGCACCATCGGCTCGATAAAGATCGACAACTGGTGGGAGTACCTGCGCGGAGTGCAGTCGACGTACCCGCTGAGCTACGGGCCGCAAAGCGACGGCAGCCTGTCGCCCGAGTACGTGATCGAAACGCTCGGCAAGATGGCCGGGCCGGACGCCATCTACGTCGCCGGGGTGGGGCAGCACCAGATGTGGGCCGCTCAGTTCATCAAGTATGAGAACCCGAAGACGTGGCTGAACTCCGGCGGCCTGGGCACGATGGGCTTCGCGGTGCCTGCGGCGATGGGCGCCAAGTTCGGCCGGCCCGAGGCCGAGGTGTGGGCCATCGACGGCGACGGTTGCTTCCAGATGACCAATCAGGAACTGGCCACCTGTGCCGTCGAGGGTGCGCCGATCAAGGTCGCGATCATCAACAACGGCAACCTGGGCATGGTGCGGCAGTGGCAGACGCTGTTCTACGAAGAGCGGTACAGCCAAACGGATCTGGCCACGCATTCGCATCGCATTCCTGATTTCGTGATGCTCGCGGAGGCGCTTGGCTGTGTCGGATTGCGTTGCGAGCGTGCCGAAGACGTCGAAGACGTCATCAAGAAGGCACGGGAGATCAACGACCGACCGGTGGTGATCGACTTCATCGTCGGCGCTGACGCGCAGGTGTGGCCGATGGTGGCCGCAGGCACCAGCAATGATGAGATCCAGGCCGCCCGCGGGATCCGCCCGCTGTTCGACGATCCCGAAGAAGGGCACGCGTGATGAGCGCTTGCGCGAAGAACGGAGTGCGCCAGTGACCGTCTCGACACATACCTTGTCGGTGCTTGTCGAGGACAAACCCGGCGTGCTCGCCCGAGTGGCGTCGCTGTTCTCCCGGCGCGGCTTCAACATTCAGTCGCTGGCGGTCGGTGCGACCGAGCAGAAGGACAGGTCGCGGATGACGATCGTCGTCAGCGTCGAGGACTCCCCGCTCGAGCAGATCACCAAGCAGCTGAACAAACTCGTCAACGTGATCAAGATCGTCGAGCAAGACGTTGGCAATTCGGTCGAGCGCGAGCTCGCCCTGATCAAGGTGCGCACCGACGCCACCACCCGCAGTCAGGTCATCGAGGCGGTGAACCTGTTCCGCGCCAAGGTCGTTGACGTGTCGACGGAGTCACTGACCGTTGAGGCCACCGGCACCCCCGAGAAGCTCGAGGCGCTACTGCGCGTGCTGGAGCCGTACGGAATCCGGGAACTCGTGCAGTCCGGCGTGGTGTCGCTGTCGCGCGGGCCGCGCGGCATCGGCTCTGTCAAGTAAGACCCAAACCAGATAGAAGAGAAGGAAATTCACGTGGCAGTTGAGATGTTCTATGACGACGACGCGGACCTGTCCATCATTCAGGGACGCAAGGTCGGTGTCATCGGCTACGGCAGCCAGGGCCATGCGCACTCGCTGAGCCTGCGCGACTCCGGCGTGCAGGTGAAAGTCGGCCTCAAGGAGGGCTCCAAGTCGCGGGAGAAGGTCACCGAGCAGGGCCTCGAGGTGGACACGCCCGCCGAGGTCGCCAAGTGGGCCGACGTGATCATGCTGCTGGCACCCGATACCGCGCAGGCCGAGATCTTCAAGAACGACATTGAGCCGAATCTGGAAGACGGCAATGCACTGTTCTTCGGCCACGGTCTGAACATCCACTTCGACCTGATCAAGCCGCCGGCCAACGTCACCATCGGCATGGTCGCGCCGAAGGGTCCCGGACACCTGGTTCGTCGCCAGTTCGTCGACGGCAAGGGCGTGCCCTGCCTGATCGCGGTCGACCAGGACCCCAAGGGTGAGGGCCAGGCGCTCGCGCTGTCGTACGCCAAGGGCATCGGCGGCACCCGGGCCGGCGTCATCAAGACGACGTTCAAGGACGAGACCGAGACCGACCTGTTCGGCGAGCAGGCCGTGTTGTGCGGCGGCACCGAGGAACTCGTCAAGACGGGCTTCGACGTGATGGTCGAGGCGGGCTACGCGCCCGAGCTGGCGTACTTCGAGGTGCTGCACGAGCTCAAGCTCATCGTCGACCTGATGTACGAGGGCGGGATCGCGCGGATGAACTACTCCGTGTCCGACACCGCTGAGTTCGGCGGCTACCTATCCGGCCCGCGCGTGATCGATGCCGGGACCAAGGAGCGGATGAAGCAGCTGCTGACCGAGATCCAAGACGGAACGTTCGTCAAGAAACTCGTCGCCAACGTCGAGGGTGGCAACAAGGAACTCGAGGAGCTGCGCAGGCGCAACGCCGAGCACCCGATCGAGGTGACCGGCAAGAAGCTTCGCGACCTGATGAGCTGGGTCGACCGCCCGCTGACGGATACGGCCTAGTCTCCGACTTGTGGAGCCGCAGCCGCGCTGAGCGCCGGTAAGACTCCACAAATCGCTCCTATGGCGTGAGTTTCGGCAGCGTCTTGATGCCGAACTCGCGGCGCAGCACCGTGCGCGCGGCGTAGTAGCCGGCCATGCCGTGTACGCCGCCGCCCGGTGGCGTCGCCGACGAGCACAGGTACACCTTGGGAATCGGCGTGCTCCACGGGTTGAGCCGCGGCGTTGGCCCAGCAAGCGCGTGAAACAGCGTGTTGCCACCGACGCCGATGTCGCCGCCGACGAGGTTCGCGTTGTGGTCGGCCAGCCGCGCGGCGGGTACCGACCGAACCGCTACCACGACATCGCGGAAGCCGGGCGCGAAACGCCCGAAAATCTTTGTGACGGTTTCGCTTTGGTCGACGGGCGAGCCAGACGGCACATGCGCGTATGTCCACAGCGGGCGGCGGCCCTTCGCGTCGATGCGGCTCGGATCGGCGAGATGCGGCAGGGCGGCGAGCACCATCGGCCATTCCGCGTGGCGGCCCGCGGCGGCCTCCCGTTCAGCGTGCGCCATCTGCTCGCGGGTGCCGCCCATGTGCAGCGTCGGAGCGTCAGCCAGCCGCGGGTCAGTCCATGGAATCTCGTCCGACAGCACGAAGTCGACTTTGGCGACGCCGGGGCCGAAGCGATAGCGCTGCAACGCTTTTGCGTAGCGTGCTGGCAGTCGATCCCGGTAGATGGACAGCAGTGCGGTCGGGGCGGTGTCGAAAAGCGCGACGCCCGAGGGGGGTTCGGTGATCTCCTCGCCCGGCGAGACGGAGCCGCCGTGTGCGCGAAGGTCGGCGATCAATGCGTCGGGGATGGCTTGGCTGCCACCGGCGGGTACCGGCCAGCCGACGGTGTGTGCCAGCGTGGCCAGCATCAGCCCCGCACCGGCCGACACCAGCGACGGCATCTGCGAAATCGTGTGTGCGGCAACACCGGTGAACAACGCGCGGGCGTCGACTCCATTCAACGCTCGCCACGCGGGCGTGCCCTGTTCGACAAGCCGTCCCGCCACCCGGACCGCCGCGATCGGGTCGGTCGGAATCGAGCGTTTGTCGCCGAGCAGCAGTTTCAGCACGGCCTCGTCGCGATCAACGAGCGGACCGAGCAGATGCCGCCACGACTCGCCGTCACTCAGCTCGGCGCAAGTGCGATCGAGGTCGTGATAACCCACCGCGGCGGGACGGCCCGGCAGCGGGTTGGCGTAGGAAACCTCCGGCACCTTCAGCGTCACCCCGCGTGCCTGCAGATCGAACTCGGCGAGAAACGGCGACGCCAACGCCAGCGGATGCACAGCCGAACAGATGTCGTGCGCCACCCCCGAGAACTCTGGATCGGCGAGAGTGCGCGCCCCGCCGCCGAGAGTGGGCTGGGCTTCGAACACCTGCACCGAAAGACCAGCCCTTGCGCAGATGACGGCGGCCGCCAGGCCGTTGGGTCCACTGCCGACGACGGTGACGTCCACCCGGTAATTCAAGCGCACTACGCTGTGTGGGCGTGAGTCTTCCCGTTGTGCTGATTGCCGACAAACTGGCTGAATCGACCGTCGCCGCGCTCGGTGACCAGGTAGAAGTCCGCTGGGTCGACGGCCCCGACAGAGAGAAGCTGCTGGCCGCTGTGCCGGAGGCCGACGCGTTGCTGGTTCGGTCGGCGACCACCGTCGACGCCGAGGTCCTCGCGGCCGCGCCCAAGCTCAAGATCGTCGCCCGCGCGGGTGTTGGCCTTGACAACGTCGACGTGGACGCCGCCACCGCACGTGGCGTGCTCGTGGTCAACGCGCCCACGTCGAACATCCACAGCGCCGCCGAGCACGCGCTGGCGCTGCTGCTGGCCGCTGCGCGCGACATCCCCGCCGCGGATGCGTCGCTGCGCGAGCGCACTTGGAAGCGGTCGAAATTCTCTGGCACCGAGATCTACGGCAAGACCGTCGGCGTGGTGGGGCTCGGCCGCATCGGGCAGCTCGTCGCGCAGCGCCTGGCCGCGTTCGGCACGCACGTCGTTGCGTACGACCCCTATGTCTCGCCGGCACGCGCCGCGCAGCTCGGCATCGAGCTGCTCACCCTCGACGAGCTGCTCGGCCGTGCCGACTTCATTTCTGTGCATCTGCCGAAGACGCCGGAGACCGCCGGGCTGATCGGCAAGGAGGCGCTCGCCAAGACGAAGCCCGGCGTGATCATCGTCAACGCCGCCCGCGGCGGGCTGATCGACGAGGAAGCGCTGGCGGAGGCGGTGCGCTCCGGGCATGTCCGGGCGGCCGGCATCGACGTGTTCGCCAAGGAGCCGACCACTGACAGCCCGCTGTTCGATCTGCCTCAGGTCGTGGTCACGCCGCACCTCGGCGCGTCGACGGGTGAGGCGCAGGACCGCGCTGGCACTGACGTGGCCGAGAGCGTGAAGCTGGCGCTGGCCGGTGAATTCGTGCCCGACGCCGTCAACGTGGGCGGTGGGGTGGTCGGCGAGGAGGTTGCGCCGTGGCTCGATCTGGTCCGCAAACTGGGTCTGCTCGTCGGTGTGCTCTCCACCGAGCTCCCGGTGTCGTTGTCGGTCCAGGCTCGCGGCGAGCTGGCCGCGGAAGATGTTGAGGTGCTTCGGCTTTCGGCGCTGCGCGGGTTGTTCTCCGCGGTCATCGAGGATCCGGTCACCTTTGTCAACGCGCCTGCGCTGGCCGCCGAGCGTGGCGTGCAGGCCGACATCAGCACCGCCACCGAGAGCCCGAACCACCGCAGCGTGGTCGACGTCCGCGCGGTCTTCTCCGACGGGTCGGTCACGAATGTCGCGGGCACTCTGACCGAGCCACAGTTGGTGCAGAAGATCGTGCAAATCAACGGCCGCAACTTCGACCTCCGAGCCGAAGGCATCAACCTGATCGTCAACTACATCGATCGGCCCGGCACATTGGGCAAGATCGGCACGCTGCTCGGCGGCGCGGACATCAATATCCACGCCGCACAACTCACCGAGGACGCCGAAGGTCCGGGAGCGACGATCCTGTTGCGCATCGACCGCGACGTGCCCGCCGATGTCCGCGCCGCCATCGCCGAGGCCGTCGGCGCCAAACTGCTGGAAGTGGTGGATCTGTCGTGAAATTGGCGATCATTGCCGGCGACGGCATCGGCCCCGAGGTGGTCGGTGAGGCCGTCAAGGTCCTCGACGCGGTGCTGCCCGGTGTGGAGAAGACGAGCTACGACCTGGGCGCTCGGCGCTACCACGCGACCGGTGAGGTGCTGCCCGACTCGGTGCTCGACGAGCTGAAGACGCACGATGCGATCCTGCTC
>JBKOYU010000110.1:0-12427 GCA_046725575.1 Actinomycetota bacterium
GCACTCCGACGAGCGACTCGGCCTGAGCGCGGCCGTGCTTGTCCAATGGCCGCTTTTGGTCGTCGCCCTTGTACCGTGACTTACTGCCCGCCGTCCCATGCCGCACGATCAACAATGTCTTGGTATCGACGGGTTGTTTGGCGAAGCGGCGCAACACTTTTCGATCCTGTGGGTACTCCAGCTGCTTCATTGCCTCGGCAACGGGCAGCCACTTAAGCTCGTCGACTTCAGCGTTCGGATTGAAGTCGCCGTCGACTCTGCGCGCCGCCCAGTACCGCACCTTCTTGATGCCCTGCTCGACCGGATAACTGACGGCGGCGAGGCGCCTGCCGAGGACCGACGAGTAGCCGGTCTCCTCGTGCACCTCGCGCACGGCGGTCACGGGTTCGGTTTCACCGGGGTCGACCTTGCCCTTGGGCAGCGACCAGTCGTCGTAGCGGGGACGGTGGATGATCGCGACCTCGAGTGAGGACGGATCACCGTTGGGCCGCCACAGCACTGCGCCGGCTGCGAGAACGGCCTTGTTCACCGGGACCGCATCTAGCGGAAGCTCCTTCGGCACTTCAACTCCTGCAGGTCATCCGGGCCCGTCGGTGGGGCGCCACGCGGCTCGTCACGGATGCCGGTGGCGTTCCATCAGTGACACCTGATGGTCGCGCACCGTCTGTCCCTCCTGCGGCGACGCTGTCCAATGACCGTCGACACCCAACTCCCAGCAGCGGGTCGCGGGGTCCATCGCGGACTCGAACCCCTCGTTCAGCTGAGCGGTCAGCCTTGGATCCTTGACTTGAGCCATCACTTCGACCCGTCGGTCGAGATTACGATGCATCATGTCGGCGCTACCGATCCAGAACTCGTCGATGGCGCGGAAGTGAATTATCCGCGAGTGTTCGAGGAACCGGCCGAGAATCGACCGGACCACGATGTTCTCCGAATAGCCGGGCGCACCCGGCCGCAACGCGCAGATACCGCGAACCACCACCTCGACGCGCACCCCGGCCTGCGACGCCCGGTACAGCGCGTCGATCACCTGCTCGTCCACCAACGCGTTGGCCTTCAGCCGGATCCCGCCGTGTGCACCCTCACGCGTGGCCGCGATCTCGCGGCCGATGCGTTCGATGATGCCCCTGCGCACGCCGTACGGCGCCACGAGAAGGTTGCGGTAGGACTCCTTGCGGGAGTAGCCGGTCAGCGAGTTGAAGAGGTCGGTGAGGTCGGCGCCAAGGTCCGGCGCGGCGGTCAACAGGCCGACATCTTCATATAGACGCGCGGTTTTCGGGTTGTAGTTGCCGGTGCCGATGTGGCAGTACCGCCGAATCATCGAGCCTTCGCGCCGCACTACGAGCGCGGTCTTGCAGTGCGTCTTCAACCCGATCAGACCGTAGACGACGTGCACGCCAGCCTGTTCCAGTGCTCGGGCCCACTTGATGTTGGCCTGTTCGTCGAAGCGCGCCTTGATCTCGACGAGCGCGACGACCTGCTTACCGGCCTCGGCCGCGTCGATGAGCGCGTTGACGATCGGGGAATCACCGGACGTGCGGTACAGCGTCTGCTTGATCGCCAGCACGTTTGGATCTGCGGCGGCCTGCTCGATGAACCGTTGCACCGTGGTGGAGAACGAATCATAGGGGTGGTGGACGAGCACGTCGCCGTCGCGCAGCGTGGAGAAGATGCTCTTGGGTGTTTCGCGTTCACCGAACGCGGGCGGCGTCGCGGGCACGAACGGCGGGTCTTTCAGCGCCGGGCGATCGACGCCGTAGATCTGCCACAGGGACGAGAGATCCAGCAGCCCCGGAACTTCGATGACATCGCTGGGGGCGACGTCGAGTTCGCGCAACAACAATTCGAGCATGCTCTCGGTCATGTCGTCGGACACCTCGAGACGCACCGGCGAGCCGAAGCGGCGCCGCGCGAGTTCCCGCTCAAGCGCCTGCAGCAGGTCCTCGTCGCGGTCCTCTTCCACTTCGAAATCCGCGTTGCGGGTGATCCGGAACGCGTGATGCTCGACGACCTCCAATCCCGGGAAGAGCACAGACAGGAAGGCGGCAATCAACTCCTCCATCGGAAGGAACCGCACGACATCCGAACTGCCTTCGCGGCGCGCGAGTTCGACGAAGCGGTCGACATTGTCGGGCACCTTGACTCGGGCGAAGTGCTGGCCGCCGTCGTCGGGATGTTTGACGGTGATCGCCAGGTTCAGGCTCAGTCCGCTGACGAACGGGAACGGGTGCGCTGGGTCGACGGCCAGCGGCGTCAACACCGGGAACACCTGCTCGTGGAAATACGTCGACAGCCGCGAGCGCTCGTCGTCGTCGAGTTCGGCCCACGTGACGATGACAATGCCTTCGTCGGCCAGCGCCGGACGCACGGAGTCGAGGAAGACGTGGGCATGCCTGTCGGCGATCTGCTGGGTGCGCTCGTTGATCCGGCGCAGCTGTTCGCGCGGCGACAAGCCGTCGGCCGAGCGCACCGATAGACCCATCTCGTCGCGGCGCTTGAGGCCGGCGACACGCACCATGTAGAACTCGTCGAGGTTCGACGCGAAGATCGCCAGGAATTTCGCCCGTTCTAGCAATGGCAATGAGGTATCGGCAGCGAGGGCGAGCACGCGGGCGTTGAAATCCAGCCAGCTCAGCTCGCGGTTGAGGTACCGATCCTCGGGCAGTGCGTTGTCGACGGTCGGTGAGGTCGCAGCCGGCGGTGCCTCTGGCGCCGAATCGACCAACTCCGTGTCGTCGGGTCGGGTCGGGGCTTCGGCTTCGGTCATCCTTCCGATGATTCCTTATTAACCAGCCGCCCGGCTACCGCGGTGGGTCATCCCGTCGCCTGCTGTTCACCCTGGTTTCGGCCGACGCCCAGCCGTTGAGGGCTGGGGTGAACCCATCGGGGTCGGCGAAACCGACCTGATCTACCGCGATGGCAAATGGTTCCTGTACGCCACCATCGAGGCACCCGAAGCCCCGCTGGCCGAGCCGGCCAATGGGTTCCTCGGCGTCGACATAGGCATCGTCAACATCGCCACCACCAGCACCGGTGAAAAAGCGTCCGGCGCCCAACTGAACCGCTACCGCAAGCGCCAGGTACGGCTGCGAAAACGGTTGCAGGCCAGGAAAACCAGCTCGGCGCGGCGACTGCTGAAAAAGCGGCGCCGCAAAGAGGCCCGCTTCGCCGCCGACATCAACCCCCTTTAGGGACGGGTCATGACCTGTGCTGACCGATGGCCTGCGTGGTGGCAGCACCGACGCCGAGGCGCCGGGCGACCAACAGGTCGTCGGGTGTGTCGATGTCGCACCGCAGCCCGGGCCACGCGCCAGTCAGTTCGATGGCGCCTGAATGACGATGGCGCTGGGCCGAATCAGGTCCGAAATGGGGATCGAGTCCGACGCCGAAGGCAAACAACGCCGAAGTTCCCGTGCCGTGCCGGTCGCCGACAAAGCTGCGCGGATAAACCCGCGCGGCGGTGATCGCCTCGGCCAGCTCCTGCGGTTGCAAAGCAGGCAAATCGCCTTGCAGCGCAACGATATTGGGCGTCTCCTCACGTATCGCGGTTTCGGCGGCGGCGATGGCGTTGTTCAGCGGATTGCGATGACCCTCTGGCGTCGGGTCGATTAGCACCCGCGCACCCAACTGGCGGGTGGCATCCGCGGCAACCTCGTCGGGGGTGACGACGGTGACGGACTGCAGTGCGGCGACGGCCGAAGCGGCGGTGATGGTGTCGATGAGCATCGCCAGCACCACGCTTTCCCGGGTGGTGGCCGAGAAAACGGGCGCCAGCCTGGTCTTGGCGGCGGTGAGCCGCTTCACGGCGATCACCAGCCCGACATCCGCGGCCTCGCCCGTCTTTGTGCCGCTCATGAGCGCCATCCTGCCAGCACCAGCGACCACGCTAGTGTGAAGCGGTGGTCGAGGCGGCGGTGATGGGGGCTGGTGCGTGGGGGACGGCACTGGCCAAGGTGCTGGCTGATGCCGGTAACAACGTCACGCTGTGGGCCCGTCGTCCTGAACTCGCGGACGAGATCAACGACACTCATCGCAACACTTGCTATCTCGACGACACCGAACTGCCTAAGTCGATCCGCGCCACCAGCGACCCGGCCGAAGCGCTCTCCGGTGCGTGCACGGTGCTGCTCGCGGTGCCGTCGCAGACGATGCGCGCCAACCTCGAGCGCTGGACGGACCTGATCGGCGACGACGTCACGCTGGTGAGCCTGGCCAAGGGCATCGAGCTGGACACGCTCATGCGAATGAGCCAAGTCATCGTGCAGGTGACAGGCGCCGATCCATCACGCGTGGCGGCTGTTACCGGTCCGAATCTGGCCAGCGAGATCGCGGACGAACAGCCGGCCGCCACCGTCGTCGCATGCAGCGACTCCGGCAGGGCGGTGACCTTGCAGCGCGCGCTGTCCACCGGGTACTTCCGGCCCTATACCAACGCCGACGTGATCGGCGCAGAGGTCGGTGGCGCATGCAAGAACGTGATCGCGTTGGCTTGCGGCATGGCTGCCGGGGTCGGGCTTGGAGAGAACACTCTGGCCGCGATCATCACCCGTGGGCTTGCGGAGATCATGCGGCTCGGAGTCGCGTTGGGCGCCAAACCCGCAACGCTGGCGGGGCTGGCGGGCGTGGGTGACCTGGTCGCCACGTGCACGTCGGCGCACTCCCGAAACCGTTCATTCGGATACCGGCTCGGCAAAGGCGGCACCGTCGAGTCGGCGATGCAGGCGGCGGGCGGTCACATTGCCGAGGGCGTCACGTCGTGTGAGTCGGTGCTCGCGCTTGCGGCCAGTTATGACGTGGAGATGCCGCTCACCGACGCGGTGCAGCGCGTCTGCCACAAGGGATTATCGGTCGACCAGGCTGTCGCACTGCTGCTGGGGCGCCGCATGAAACCGGAGTAGACAGATGGACGGCAAGTACGGCGATTCCACTCGCAGCGTCAAAGCCGTTGGCTCGGAAGCAATTCCGGGCAGTCCGGTGGCGCCGCCGCCCGTTCCGGCGTCGACGTATCACCTGTCGCCCGACGAGACCGAACCCCTGGACAGCTACGGCCGCAGCTCCAATCCAACCTGGCGCCAACTGGAATCGGCGTTGGCCGAACTCGAAGGCGCCGCGACGGCGTTGACGTTCGGCTCCGGCATGGCGGCCATCACGTCGGCGCTCCGCGTGCTCGCCAAACCCGACTCCAAGCTGGTGGTGCCCGCCGACGGTTACTACCAGGTGCGCCGGTACGCTATGGAATACCTTGCCCCGCAAGGGGTTACGGTTGTCGAAGCACGCAGCGCCGATATGTGCGAGGCGTCGGCGGATGCTCACGTGGTGCTGGCCGAAACGCCGGTCAATCCCGGCCTGGACGTCGTCGACCTGCACCATCTGGCGATGACCTGCCGTGGCCGCGGCGCAATTCTGATCGTCGACAACACCACCGCGACACCGCTTGGGCAGCAGCCGCTGTCGCTTGGCGCCGACCTGGTGGTGGCCAGCGCGACTAAGGCGCTGTCAGGGCACAGCGATCTTGTCGCGGGCTACGTCGCAGGTAGTCAGCCGGAGCTGATGGAGGCGCTCGAACGCGACCGGGTGCTGGCGGGGCCGATTCTCGGCGCGTTCGAGGCGTGGCTGGTGCTGCGCAGCCTCGGCAGCGCCGGCCTGCGGTTCGAACGGCAGTGCCAGAACGCCCAGGCGCTCGCCGTGATGCTGCGCGCGCATCCTGACGTGAAGTCGGTGCGCTATCCGGGCCTGCCCGACGACCCGTCGCATCAGATCGCCACGCAGCAGATGAAGCGCTTCGGCAGCCTGATCGCGGTGGAGCTGGAGGACGCCGCGGCCGTGCACGCGCTGGTGGAGCGCAGCGCGCTGGTGATCGCGTCGACCAGCTTCGGCGGCATCCACACCTCGGTGGACCGGCGCGCCCGCTGGGGCGATTCCGTCAGCGACGGCTTCGCCCGTATCTCAATGGGCATCGAGGACACTGACGACCTGATCGCCGATTTCGAAGAGGCGCTGGGGTAAAACCCCAGGTCCAATGGCAACTTCGCCGAAATAACGCTCCGGTACGCAGTTTCGCATCTTGGCGTGCAACAACCCGGATCTCGAGCGGTGGGTGACCCTTTGCTCACCTCGGCTAGAGCGAGCGAATGCCACCCAGAGCGGTAGCCTCTCTAGGTTGTGACTGCCCAACAGCCCGGAGCTGCCCGGCCGGCGACATCGAGCTCAAGCCGCTCCGGGCGAGTCCGTGTCGCTGTTGTCTACGGCGGGCGCAGCTCCGAGCACGCGATTTCGTGTGTTTCCGCAGGCAGCATCCTGCGCAACCTCGACCCGGAGCGCTTCGAGGTCGTCGCGGTCGGCATCACTCCTGGCGGATCGTGGGTGCTGACCGACGGCCGCCCGGAGACGCTGGCGATCACCGACGGCCGGCTGCCGGAGGTCAGCGGCGAATCGGGGACCGAACTGGCCCTGCCCGCCGACCCGGTTCGCGGTGGTCAACTGCTGTCCCTCGGTCAGGGCGGCAAGGTGCTCGCCGCGGTCGACGTGGTGTTCCCCGTCCTACACGGCCCGTACGGCGAGGACGGCACCATCCAGGGCCTGCTGGAGCTCGCAGGCGTGCCGTACGTCGGCGCGGGTGTGCTGGCCAGCGCCGCAGGCATGGACAAGGAGTTCACCAAGAAGCTGCTTGTTGCCGAGGGCCTTCCTGTCGGCGACCATGTCGTGCTGCGACCGCGGCAACTCACTGTCGAGCTCGAGGACCGGGAACGCCTGGGCCTGCCGGTGTTCGTCAAGCCATCGCGCGGCGGCTCGTCCATCGGTGTCAGCCGGGTCACGGCATGGGACCAGCTGCCCGCGGCGCTCGATTTGGCCCGCAGGCACGACCCGAAGGTGATCGTCGAGGCGGCCATACCGGGTCGCGAATTAGAGTGCGGCGTATTGGAATTCCCCGACGGCCGGGTCGAGGCGAGCACGGTCGGCGAGATCCGGGTCGCAGGAGTGCGGGGCCGCGAGGACGCGTTCTACGACTTCGAGACCAAGTATCTCGACGACGGCGCCGAGCTCGACGTGCCCGCCAAGATCGATGACGACGTCGCAGATGCGGTGCGGCAGTTGGCCATTCGGGCTTTCAATGCGGTCGACTGCCAGGGCCTGGCCCGCGTCGACTTCTTCCTCACCGACGACGGCCCCGTGGTCAACGAAATCAACACCATGCCGGGCTTCACCACGATCTCGATGTATCCACGGATGTGGGCGGCCAGCGGCGTTGACTATCCGACGCTGTTGGCCACGATGGTCGAGACGGCGTTGAAGCGCGGCACCGGCCTGCGTTAAACATCCTGCGGCATCACCATGTTCGCCCTTGCCGGCAGCAGCGTGCTCAGCATCGCCCAGATCGGGACGACCATCGGCGTCGGCTTGCTGCTCGACACCCTCATCGTGCGCACCTTCGTGCTGCCATCGCTCATCGCATTGCTCGGCCGCTGGTGCTGGTGGCCAACCCTCAAGACGACTCGGCCGACGTCAACCGAGCGGTCGAGGTCTAGCGCGGCGGTCCGGGATCAATCGGTTTGGCCGGCAACGACTTCGCGATGACGTCAGAGATCAACTGAATCGGTGTCGGCCCGGATCCCTGCGGCAACGTCAACGCGACATAGACCGGCCGGTCGACGGCGAACCATGTGCTGCGGCCCTGATCGGCAAGCTCGAACCACTGCACGGCGTCGACCACCTGAATCGGGGACCCGACCACGAACTCCGCGGGCCGGTCCAGGCCGCACCGCAGAATGACCGGCTCGCCGTTCGCCGTCCAGGCCGCCGCTCCTGGGGGTGCGGGCTCGGCGGCCCGTGCGCGGCGATAGTCACCGAGACGGTCCGGGAGCGCGTCGAGGAGCTTCCGGCATTCGGCGCTGTCGCCCTTCGTCGCGGGCACGGAAGCGATCGCGACGGGTTGTTGCCCGGGTGAGGACTGCCTCAGGGCGGCGACGACGAGGATGCCGATGATCGCCCCGACCGCCACGACGATCGCGGCGATCAACAACACACGCGGCGGTCCGTCGCGGGTCTCGGCATCCACGGCCCAAACTCTAGGGGCGCACTCCGTTGGCGATCGGGCAGGTCAGGGTGCGGGTGATGCCGGTGACCTGCTGCACGCTCGGAACGACGTTGGCCTGCAGGTCGGCGAGGTTGTCGGCGCCGATGCGCACGACCACGTCATACGGGCCGGTGACGTACTCCGACGACAACACGCCAGGCAGGGCGGCGAGCTGCTTGGCGACGACCTCGGCGCGGCCCACCTCGGTCTGGATCAGCATGAAAGCCTCAACCACCCGCTATCCCCTCCGTCTCGCTGCATAGACTGCACGCCGCAGGGCCCAAACGTACCGCAGCCGGGGGGAGGTGACATGGCGAGCAACGAGGCCGCCGAGACACTCGCGGGCGTAGGCGAGTTCGCGGTGATCGACCGCCTGGTGACGGGCCGCAATCAACCGGCGACGGTCGCGTTGGGGCCAGGTGACGACGCCGCGGTGGTCGTTGCCGGTGACGGCAGAACGGTGGTGTCCACCGACATGCTGGTTGCCGGACGGCACTTCCGGCTGGACTGGTCCACACCGCATGACGTGGGGCGCAAGGCCATCGCGCAGAACGCCGCCGACATCGAGGCGATGGGTGCGCGGGCCATCGCGTTTGTCGTCGCATTCGGCGCGCCCCCGGAAACCGCTACCTCGCAAGCGCTCGAGTTGGCCGACGGCATGTGGCATGAGGCCCGTCTGCTCGGCGCCGGAATCGTCGGCGGTGATCTGGTCAGCGCCCCGCAATGGGTGATTTCGGTGACGGTGCTGGGCGACTTGGGCGGTCGCGACCCGGTGCGCCGCAGCGGTGCAAGTCCAGGCGACACGGTCGCGGTCGCGGGCGAGCTGGGCCGTTCTGCCGCCGGATATGCGTTGTGGCGCAGCGATATTCGCCAGTTCGAGGAGCTGCGCCGACGCCATCTCGTGCCGGAACCGCCGTACGGGCAGGGCCGGGTCGCCGCCGACGCCGGGGCCACCGCGATGACGGATGTGTCCGACGGGTTGATGGCCGACCTCGGCCACATCGCCACGGCGTCGGATGTCGGCATCGACTTGTCGACCGCCGCGCTTTCCGCCGACCGCGATGCCGTAGCCGACGCGGCCGCGGCGGTAGGGGCCGACGTGTGGGCATGGGTGCTCGGCGGCGGCGAGGACCACGCGTTGCTCGCCACGTTCCCCGCATCGCCGCCAGCCGGTTGGCGCGCGATCGGCCAAGTGCTTGATGGCCCGCCTCGGGTTCTGGTGGACGGCGACACGTGGCGGGGAAATCCGGGTTGGCAGTCGTTCTGACCGGCCGCGCCCACTAGGTTGGGTTTTCGTGACCGCACGCCCCATGCATGAACTCGTCGAAGATGGTTGGGCCAAAGCGTTGGAACCCGTCGGCCCACAGGTCGCTCAGATGGGGGAGTTCTTACGGGCCGAGATTGCGGCGGGCCACCGGTATCTGCCTGCTGGTCCGAATGTGTTGCGCGCCTTCACCTTCCCGTTCGATCAAGTGCGGGTGCTCATCGTCGGGCAGGATCCCTACCCGACGCCGGGTCACGCGGTGGGCCTGAGCTTCTCGGTCGCGCCCGACGTGCGGCCGTTGCCCCGCAGCCTGGAGAACATCTTCACCGAGTACGGCAAGGATCTGGGTCACCCACCGCCATCCACCGGCGACCTGACACCGTGGGCCGAACGCGGCGTGATGCTGCTGAACAGGGTGCTCACCGTGCGGCCGGGCAATCCGGCGTCACACAGGGGCAAGGGCTGGGAAGCGGTGACCGAATGCGCGATCCGTGCGCTCGTGGCGCGGGAGCAGCCGCTGGTGGCGGTGTTGTGGGGCCGCGACGCCTGCACGTTGAAACCCATGCTCGATGGCAGCGACTGCGTCGCGATCGAATCGCCTCATCCCTCGCCGCTGTCGGCGTCACGCGGATTCTTCGGCTCTCGGCCGTTCAGCCGCGCCAACGAGCTACTGGAGAAGATGGGCGCCGACCCGATCGACTGGCGCCTGCCTTAGCCGCTCGCCGAGATCGACGTTTTGGCGACCTTTACTCGCACTTTTCCGCCAAAACGTACGTTTGGGCGAAGTCAGTAGCCCGGGCCCGGGATCGGCAGCGGCGACGGAATCGGCGGCGGTGAGGCGGCGCGACGACAGCTAAACGCGGTTAACCGCGCGTGACCTTGCCGGCCTTGATGCAGGAGGTACAGACGTTGATGCGCTTCTTGTTCCCACCGGGATGCGTCACGGTGCGGACGGTCTGGATGTTGGGATCCCACCGACGGCTGGTCCGGCGATGGGAGTGCGACACCGACTTGCCGAAGCCGGGGCCCTTCCCGCAGATCTCGCAGACGGCAGCCATATGTAGAACTCCTCGGATCAGTACTTGGGGGCCAACAACCGCAGGGGTGACCCGACAACCTGACCAGGATACCGGCCGCTGAAGCTATCGCCAAAATGCTCCCCACAGGCGTCGACGTTGTCACCAGGTTGTCGCTGGGGATGGCTAGGCTGGCGCCCACGGCGGCACGAGGGATGGCGTGGCGCTGAGCGCCACATTGGATGGAGGTTTTCGATGTCGGCTCGGCGGCTCGACGCCTCCGCACTGCGGGACTGGGCACACACCGCCGTCGGCGACCTGATTTCCCACACCGACGAGATCAATCGGCTCAACGTGTTCCCGGTCGCCGACGCCGACACCGGGACAAACATGCTGTTCACGATGCGTTCGGCGTGGTCGCAGGCCGATACGGAGTCCGACAGCGACGACGTGACGCAGGTCGCCACCGCGCTGGCCGCAGGCGCGTTGCACGGGGCCCGAGGAAACTCTGGCGTCATCCTGTCGCAGATCCTGCGCGGCCTCGCCGATGTGGTCTCGTCCGCCGCCGCTGACCGCGGTGGAGCGCTGGCCGACATCGACGGCGCCGTTTTCGCGGCGGCCCTGCGGCACGCGATCGGGCTGGTCGTCGCGTCGATGGGCGAGCCCGTGCCCGGCACCATCGTCTCGGTGTTGCAGGACGCGGCGGGCGCCGCCGAGCACGCGAATGCCGACGGCGCCGACCTGTCCGATGTGGTGTCCGCGGCCGCCGACGCCGCGTCCGTCGCGCTCGACAAGACCACCGGGCAACTCGACGTGCTGGCCGAAGCCGGCGTGGTGGACGCCGGTGGCCGTGGCCTGCTGGTACTGCTGGACGCGATGAGCACCACGCTGACCGGGCGGGCGCCACACAGGCACGAGTATCTGCCGTCGCCGCCGCAGGCGGACGTCACCGCGACCACCCCCGCCGCGCCGCAGTTCGAGGTGATGTACCTGCTGAGCGGTTGCGACGCCGGCGGCGTCGAGACGCTGCGTGAGCAGTTGGACCAGCTGGGCGAATCGGTGGCCATCGCAGCGGCGGCGGACGGCGCAGGCCACTACTCGGTGCACGTCCACGCCGATGATGCGGGCGCTGCCGTGGAGGCGGCCTTGACGGTCGGCACGCCGAGCCGGATCCAGATCACCTCCCTGTCTGCCGGCGCCGGTGCGCGGCCTGCGGGCGGGTGGAGCCGCGACCGCGCGGTGCTTGCCGTGGTCGACGGTGACGGCGCCGCGGAACTGTTCGCCGGCGAGGGCGCACACGTGTTGCGGCCCGAAGCCGACGCGCCCGTCAGCGCCAAGCAACTGCTCCACGCGCTCGTCAACACGGGTGCGGCGCAGATCATGGTGTTGCCCAACGGTTACGTCGCCGCCGAGGAACTCGTCGCTGGGTGCGCCGCGGCGATCGGCTGGGGCATCGACGTCGTGCCGGTGCCCGCCGGATCCATGGTTCAGGGGCTGGCCGCGCTGGCGGTGCACGACGCCGAGCGGCAGGCCGTCGACGACGGCTACACCATGGCCCGCGCGGCCGCGGGTGCGCGGCACGGCTCGGTGCGTGTGGCCGCCGAGGAGGCGCTGACGTGGGCGGGCGCCTGTAAGCCGGGCGATGGGTTGGCCATCTCGGGCGACGAGGTGCTGATCGTCGCCGACGACATCACCGCCGCTGCGGCGGGGCTGATCGACCTGTTCCTCGCCGCAGGTGGTGAGCTCGTCACGGTGCTCACCGGCGCGGGTGTCGACGGTGCCGTCGGCGAAGCGCTGCAGGAGCATGTGCACCGCCACCACCCCGGCACCGAGTTGGTGACCTATCACACCGACCACCGCGGCGATGCGTTGCTGATCGGGGTGGAGTAGCGGTGGCCACGCTGACCGATCGCCTGGACTACGTCCTCGGCAAGAAGGCCGCGGGTCAGCTAGAGGATCACTTTGGGCTTCGCACGGTCAACGACCTGCTGCGCCACTACCCGCGCAAGTACAGCGACGGGATGACGGTGCTCGGTGAGGGCGAGGAACTCGAAGAAGGTGAACACGTCACCT
>JBKOYU010000246.1:0-2966 GCA_046725575.1 Actinomycetota bacterium
ACTCGGTGCTGTCGCTGTTCGGCGTTGGCGAGGCGCGGCCGTCGCTGATCGGCATCGTGCTTGCGGCGGCAAGTCTTGTCATCATGCCGGTGCTGTCGTTGGCGCAACGCCGTGCCGGCCGCGAGTTTGGGTCGCTGTCCGCCGTTGCCGATTCCAAGCAGACGCTCTTGTGCACGTATCTCTCCGCGATCCTGCTGGCCGGCCTGGCACTCAACAGCCTGTGGGGATGGTCGTGGGCCGACCCGATCGCCGCTCTCGGCATCGCCGCGATCGCGGTCCGAGAGGGCGTGAACGCGTGGCGCGGGGACCCGTGCTGCTGATGAGCGGGGCGGGTATGCCAGGTCGTCGCGCTCGGATTCGGTTGGCGCAGTTGGGAACAGCGGTCTTCGATTGCTGGTGACCACGATCGAGCTTCAGGTCCGCATCGTCGAGGAGCCGTGTCGGCTGAGCGTGCACGGCGACGCGTACCGCGACTATCTCGCCAACGTCGGTCGCTTCGTCCGAGGTGTGGGTCGCGTTTAGACTGCCGGGCATGTTCGGCTGGGTGAGTTACGCGAGGATGCGTTAATCCTCGGGGATTTCGCGTTCGATTTCGTCCAGCCAGGTGCGCGCCGACATGTCCGACGGCGCCCGCCAGTCACCGCGCGGCGACAGTGATCCGCCGTGTGACACCTTCGGCCCGTTCGGCACCGCCGATCTCTTGAACTGGCTGAACGAGTAGAACCGCTGCGCGAACACCTGCAGCCAATGCCGAATCTCCTTCAGCGAGTAGGCCGGCCGCTTGTGCTCCGGGAAACCGGCAGGCCAATCACCGCGCTCGGGGTCGCTCCACGCATGCCACGCCAGGAACGCAACCTTCGACGGCCGGAATCCGTACCGCAGCACATGAAACAGCGAAAAGTCCTGCAGCACATACGGTCCGACCTTGGCTTCGCTGCTCTGGATCTCCTCGTCCTCGCCCGTCGGGATCAGCTCCGGAGTGATCTCGGTGTCGAGGACGGACTGCAGCACTTCGTTGACCGCGTCGTCGAACTGATGCGAGGAGATCACCCAGCGGATCAAGTGCTGGATCAGCGTCTTAGGCACGCCGCCGTTGACGTTGTAGTGCGACATCTGGTCGCCCACACCGTATGTGGACCAGCCGAGCGCCAGTTCGGACAGGTCACCCGTGCCCAGCACGATGCCGCCCCGCTGGTTCGCGAGCCGGAACAGGTAGTCGGTGCGCAACCCCGCCTGCACGTTTTCGAACGTGACGTCATACACCTTCTCCCCGCGCGCGAACGGGTGGCCCATGTTGCTCAGCATCAGCTCGGCGGTGGACTTGATGTCCAGTTCTTCGAATGTCACGCCGAGCGCATCGGCGAGCCGGATCGCATTGCCCTTGGTGCGTTCACCCGTCGCGAAGCCTGGCAACGTGAACGCGAGAATGTCGCTGCGCGGCCGGCTTTCCCGGTCCATCGCGCGGGCGGCGACGATCAAGGCATGCGTGGAGTCCAGCCCGCCCGACAACCCGAGCACCACCTTCGGGTAGTTCAGCGCGCGTAGCCGCTGCTCCAGGCCCGACACCTGGATGTTGTACGCCTCGTAGCAATCCTGTTCCAGCCGTTGGGGATCCGACGGGACGAACGGGAATCGTTCCACCTGGCGGAGCAACCCGATGTCACCCGATGGCGGATCGAGTTGAAAGTCCACACGCCGGAACGATTCCGCCGTCACGCTGTGATGGCGGCGGTTGTCGTCAAAGGTACCCATCCGCAGCCGTTCCGAGCGGAGCAGCTCGAGATCTACGTCGGCGATCGAGCGTCGTTCCCCACGCGGGAACCGCTCGGATTGCGCGAGCAACACGCCGTTCTCCCAGATCATCGTCTGGCCGTCCCACGCCAAGTCGGTGGTGGATTCACCCTCCCCGGCCGCGGCGTAGACGTACGCGGCCAGGCAGCGTGACGACGCCGATCGCGCCAGCAGACAACGGTCTTCGGCGCGGCCGACGGTGATCGGGCTGCCAGACAGGTTGGCAAGCACCGTCGCGCCCGCGAGCGCCGCCTCCGCACTCGGCGGCACGGGGACAAACATGTCCTCGCAGATTTCGACGTGCAGCACGAATCCCGTTATATCCGCGGCGGCGAACAGCAGGTCGGGCCCGAACGGCACCTCGGCGCCGCGGAGCCGGATCACACCCCGCTGGTCGTCGCCCGCGGCGACCTGCCGACTTTCGTAGAACTCGCGATATGTGGGTAGGTACGACTTCGGAACCACGCCCAGCACCCTGCCCCGGTGAATGACGACGGCGGTGTTGTAGATGCGATGGCCGCGACGCAGCGGGGCGCCAACGACCAGCACCGGCAGCAGCACCGCGGACGCCGCCACCACCTCTACCAGGGCCTCCTCGACGGTGTCGAGCAGTGCGTCCTGCAGCAGGATGTCCTCGATCGAGTAGCCGGAGAGCGTCAATTCCGGAAACACCGCGAGCGCGACGCCGTCGTCGTGGCAGGCACGGGCCAGCCGCAGCACCGACTCCGCGTTCGCGGCCGGGTCGGCGATGGTCGTGTGATGGGTGCAAGCAGCTACCCGCACGAACCCGTGCCGGTAACCGCTATAGAAGTCCATCGCCTCCATTGTCGCCCGTCGAGTGTCAAGATCCGGTGACGGGGTATCAACAATCAGTGAGCGACACCGCGCTCCTTGTCATCGACATGTTGAACGAGTATCGGCACGAAGACGCCGAATTGCTGGCGCCGAACGTCGCCGAGATCATCGATCCGATGGTCGGGCTCATCTCCGTGGCGCGGGAACACGACGACGTCGACCTGATTTACGTCAACGACAACTACGGCGATTTCACCGCCGACCACGACGACATCGTCCGGTCGGCACTCCATGGCGAGCACCCGGAACTGGTTGAACCGATTGCGCCCGTCGAGGGTGCGTTGTACGTCGAGAAGGTGCGGCACAGCGCGTTCTACGCC
>JBKOYU010001062.1:0-3605 GCA_046725575.1 Actinomycetota bacterium
GACCGCGCCCGGGTCCGCCGGCAATACGACCGAATCGAGAAGCCCGCATTCGCCAGCTGGTGCTGTCCAGGATCGGAACCCGTTGTCCGGATAGCGATTACCTCGGATCCGGCCAGATCTGAGCTGGGATATGTCAGCACATCACGTGGGGGGCTTCTCGTCGTCGGTCGCGTCCCCGCGGCGGTGTAAAAGGAGTCGGACGTAGGTTCCCTCGAAGACCAGCAAGTCTGAGGAAGGAGCCTACGTCCGTGTCGAAGAGAGTATCGCCCGCCGAGCGGCTGCGCGCGGAGATCGATGAGGTGTTCGCTGGCGGCGAGGATCTGTCGCGCGCGGTTGAGCGGGTCGCCCGGTTGGGCGCGCAGCTGCTGCTGCAGAGCGCGGTTGAGGCCGAGGTGGCCGCATTTTTGGGGCGGGACCGCTATGAGCGGGCCGCGTCCTGTGAGGACCCGCATCCTGGGATGCGCAACGGGTATTGCCCGACCACGGTCAAGACCACCGCGGGGCCGGTGACGCTGGCCCGGCCCAAGCTGCGCGGCACCACCGAGCGGTTCGCCTCGCAGCTGTTCGGCAAGCACGTGACCAAGACCAACGCGCTGGAGTCGCTGGTGATCGCCGGGTTCGTGCGCGGGCTGTCGACCCGCGATGTGGAGGCGGCGCTGACCGAGGCCCTTGGAGAGCAGGCGGCGGTGTCGAAGTCGACGGTGTCGCGGATCTGCGGCGAGATCAAGACCCAGTTCGAGGCGTGGAGCGCCCGCCGCCTCGACGACGTCGAGCTGGACTACCTGTTTTTGGACGGCAGCCACTTCAAATATCACGCCAACGCCTCGGCGGAACCGGTGCTGGCCGGGTGGGGCATCGACACCGACGGCAAACCGTTGTTTGTCGGACTGGCAGCCGCGTCGTCGGAGTCCGGTGACGCCTGGGAGGGCTTTTTGACCGGGCTCGGCGAGCGCGGGCTGGCCTGCCCGCTGCTGGTGATCAGCGACGGCGCCGCCGGGCTGATCAGCGCCGTCGAGCGCACCATGGGCGCGGCGTTGCGGCAACGCTGCCTGATCCATCGCGCCAGAAACGTCTTGGCCAAGGTGCCGAAAAACGCCCAGGCCGAGGTGAAGGCCGACTACTGGGCGATCTTCGACCTGACCGAGGATGCCCAGCCCGGCCCGGACGCGGTGGCCAAGGCTCAAGCCAAGATCGACTCATTCGCCACACGCTGGCGCGACTCGTATCCGGCGGCGGTGCGCTGCCTGCTCGACGACCGCGACTCGCTGACCGTCTACCTGCGGTTTCCGCGCGAGCACTGGACCCGCGTGCGCCACTCCAACTTCATCGAACGCACCTTCGGCGAGACGCGCCGCCGGGTCAAGGTGATCGGCCGGCTGCCCGGCGAGCACTCCTGCCTGTCGCTGGTGTGGGCGGTGCTCGACCGCGCCTCGGCCGGCTGGCGCGGGTTCGCCATGACCCCCGCCGGACTCCGATTACTGCAGGACCTGCGCCGCAACCTGCACGACCCGCCAACCCAACTGCCGCAACGGAATTCGGCACAACACACCGAAACCGGCCCGGCACCAACCGATTCCATAGCCATCGCGTAGCATCACAAATGCAAGCGAGCGGAACCGACATCAGGCACTTTTACACCGCTCCTGGGACGCCACCCTTCCCGGTCCTGCTCCAACTAACCACCCAGACGGCTGGTCTGCCTACGCGCGCATCTTCCGCGGGCTGCACGCGCTCATTCCTGGTGAACCCGAACGGTTTCCACTGCTGCTACCCACCGGGTACGACGCAGATCAGATGGATCGCGACGTCGAGGTAACCGCCCGGATTCCAGACCTTGCGTCGGGATCAGTGGCGCTCGAAGATGTGCTCGTGGCGATCGAGTTCCTCCGCACGCGATGGTGCACTTTGGTCGACCAGCGATACGGCAGGTTCCTCGCCCTTAATCTCCGTGAATTGTCTCAGGAGGTCTGGGCCAGTCATCCTGGGCTCAGCCTGCAGCGTGGCATCGCCGCGATTCGCATGCCGGTGCCCGTGTGGGTGCTGCAACTCGCCGGCCAGGGAGTCAGCTCGTGGGCGCTGCCCGGCGACCCGCCGATCCTCACCGAGCACCTGGAAGGGCAGTTCGCGTGGATGGCGGAAATTTATCCCGAAGCGGCGGCCCAGCGGTCCCTGTACCCAGCCGATTCCGGCCTCCAGATCTCCCCAGCCCTGCGCCGCTTGCTCGGCGCCACGGCGTGAACCGCATGGCGTCCCACGTCGGTCGAGGTCGCCGCGAGTCGAGACGCGAGCCCGCATGAAGCTTAATGCGCACTGCCACGTCGTAGCGGAATTCGGTTGAAACCGTACAGCGGACACGTACTCCGAAGTCGATCGACAACGTTCATACGATGCTGCTCGACCGGCCGATCGCGATGCTCCATTCCTCACAGACCTGGTCGCCGCCGACACCGCGCGCCTGCAGCAGATGGGCAGTGCTGCGCCCCTCCGACGATCAGTTTCCAACGCGACGTGCGGCGGCGTTTCCGCACCGCTTATCGATCACATGGAATAACTATGGGCTGGACTTCAGTGATTACAACGCGGTCCGCGCGAAAGCGGCGGACATCTCGGCGAGACTGAAAGGCACCGACCGAGGATTTCGGATGCCGCCACCGCCGGATTCGCCCTTACCGACGCCCGGATCAAACTCTTCGACACCTGGGTCAACGAAGGATGCCCACCATAGCAGCAAGAGTGTGCGGCAAGACCATTGCCCGATAGCGGTGACAGTGGTTTGTGCTTCATGAATAATAGATATTATCCATGAATCAGATTGCGGGACAATCCAATTCGGATAGCAGCGGGGGAGGGTGACGAACCACCTGTAGGACCCAACTGGAGAGATGTTGGCCACACCGCCGCGGTTAGGGCTACCGCCCGGTGTCGCCAGCTCGCGAAATCACCACAGCGGCCCAGTTGCGCTGCAGCACGGCCGTAGCCATATTCGCTGCGCGACGTAGACAGCCCAGGGGTCGCGCATCGGACAGCCCATGCCGCTCGGCGGCGCATTGGACTGCCTTCGTGATCGCGTTCGGTCGCCAGTGCGAGCGCGTCCGTTTAAGATGACACCCGGGTCAAGCAACGGAGCAGCCGCACATACGTCACTGTGACGAATAGTGTTGTGGTATAAGGCGTTGTGCAAGTGCACGGAGTGAGCGAAGAAACCGGCAGCCGCTTGATTCCTAAGGTCGGGCCAGATCTTCCGATTGGGTTTCAGTCGTCGTGAGCGTTGAGAGCACATGTACGAGGACGTTGTCGACCACCGGGTAGCAGCTGTTCTCGGCTCGGCGCCGACCTGAATCGTCGCCATGTATTGGACAGGGAAGTCTGGCGAGATTCTGAGAGTCCGGCGTTATTATCATCGCTCCAAACCTATTGTGCCCCGGCATATTATCGCGTTACTCACTCACCATCCGATTTTCGGGTCAGATCTGCAGAGTTCGTTCCAGCGCGGCGCGCCGGGTGGCCGAGGTCTCGTCCGCGGCCAGCCGTTCCCGCGCGTACAGGCGGACCAGGTCGTGGAATCGGTAGCGGAGCTGCCCGGTTGCGTCGTTGCCGAGCGTATC
>JBKOYU010000156.1:0-5660 GCA_046725575.1 Actinomycetota bacterium
CGCAGCCGGGGTGATGCCGCGGTCGCTGGTGAAGAGTACGAGCCCGTAGTCCATGCCAAGAATTAGAACGTGTTCCAGTCTGGCGGGCAAGGGCGGGGTCCTCTTTGCAGCTCAGCGGAATCTTCGGCGGCGTCTGGGTACTTAGTACGGGGCTGGCATTCGCACGTTCGTCGTGGAGAACCCCTGCGAGGCAGGCAAATTCGCGGGCCGGTGCCCACCATCGACGCGATCGCCGACGTGATCGACGGCGCGGGCCTACACCACGGTCACGTCGTCTCGGTTCAACGGCATCCCGGCGACGCCGATCGTGATGAGCTGAGTTTGCTTCAGCGCACTCGACTTTATTGCGACTCGTGCGCAATGAAGCAGCACTGCACGCATGAAAAGTAGAACTCGCCATTAGCGGCTAACTGCTCCTGCTCCGCCCTCCACGCGCGCACCTCGTCGGGATCCATCCCGGCCTGCTCGGTTACGCACTGCGCGATGACGTCAATGAGCGAACCGCCATACGTTTCGGGATCCAGCTGAAGGCGTGGCCCTCGACGGTGACGTTGTCGAAGCCACCGTTGCGCAACGACGGTGCGAGAACTCGCGGAATCGACTTATGCACCAGATGCTTGTCCCAAGCGTCGAGCATCGCCCGCATTCGCTCGTCGTCGCCCGACTGCCACGAAACCGTGGCCCAATCGACGTCCCAGATGACCGCGCGACCTCCCGGCCTGAGAACACGATGGATCTCCGCAATCGCACCGTCGACGTCGGCCACATACTCCAGCACCTGCACCGACAGCAGTGCGTCGAATGCGTGGTCCGGGACAGGCAGACGATCACCTCTGCAACGGCCGGTTCGCGGTCAACGTCGTGTCCGGCTGGTTCAAGGACGAGTTCACCCACCTGGGCGTTGCGGCGTACCGCAAACGCGGCGTCGGCCTGATCCTCGGCGGCTTCCTGCACTTCCAGGAGGAGATCGAGTATTTCAGTTCGCGGGTACTGCCGTTGGTGCGGGAAATCGAAGATTCCGAAGAGGATTCGGTCGATTCGCCGGTGCTGGTGTCTGCCTGAGGTATCGATGGCCGCCGCCTTCACACGAGGGTGCGCTAGCGTGGGTATCTGAATCGCTCAGGCCAGTACAGGAGAGGTCATGACCTACCCGCCCGGCAGTCCCGGATATCCGCCCGCGCAGCAGCCGACCACTCAGTTCGCTGCGCCCACTCAGAAGTTCGGCAAGGCGCCCGAAGCTGCCCCTGCCGCCGAAGGCCCGAGCAAGTTGCCCGTGTATCTGACCGCGGCGGTGGTGGCGCTTGGCCTCGCCGTGTACCTGTCGAACTACGGTCCGCTGTTCGCATCAACTGGTGGAGAGTTCTTCACGCCCACGCTGCTCGACCTCGGCGTGGTGGCCTCGCTGCTCGGCGCGCTGATCGCCGGTGTCGGCCTGATACCCAAGCAGAATACGGCGCCCGCCCTGGTGGCGGTGCTGTCGGTGCTGGGCTTTCTGCTGGCGGTCTCCATCGTGCTCACCGCGCCTGAGGGCGTCGAAATCGAGTGGGGTCTCTACCTGATCATCGCGTTCAGCGTGGTGCAGGCGCTCGTCGCCGTCGCGGTGTTGCTGTTCGACGCGGGTGTCATCACGCCGCCGGCGCCGCGGCCCCGCTACGAGCAGCAGCAGTACGGCCAGTACGGCGGTCCCGGACCGTATTATGGTCAGCCTCACCAGCCCGGCCCGCCGCACCAGCAGCAACAGCAGCGCCCTGGCTATCCGTCGCCGTACGGCGGTGGCTACCCGGGTGGTCCGTCGGCCGGCGGATACTCGGGCGGCCCGCAGGGTGGCCAGAGTGGTCCTCCGACGCCGCCCACCGGTTTCCCCACCTACGGCCAGCCGCCGTCGTCGTCGAGCAATACGTCGGGTAGTACGCCGACGACACAGGTGCCGGTGCAGCCGTCGTCTTCCGCACAGTCCGGCCCGCCGCCGTCGTAGTCTGAGCCGCGCGGGCGTCAACTTCGCGCGCGTGAGCTAGCGCGAGGAGCGGCCCTACCAGTGAATAACCGGCCAGTCGGCACACGCCAGGCGCGTGAGCTGCTTCGGGTCGCGTTCGGGCCGTCCATCGTGGCGCTGGTCGTCATCGCGGCGGTGGTGTTGCTGCAGCTGCTGATCGCGAACAGCGACATGACCGGGGCGCTGGGCGCGACCGCCAGCATGTGGCTGGGTGTGCACCAGGTGCCGGTGTCGATCGGCGGCCGTGAGCTCGGCGTGATGCCGCTGTTGCCGGTGCTGGCGATGGTGTGGGGCACGGCGCGCACGACCGCATCGGCCACCTCACCTCAAGCCTCGTGGTTCGTCACCCGCTGGGTGGTCGCCTCGGCGCTCGCCGGTCCGCTGCTGATCGCAGCGATCTCGCTGGCGATCATCCACGACGCGGCCTCGGTGCTGACCGAACTGCAGACACCGAACGCGCTGCGGGCGTTCGCCGGCGTGCTGACCGTGCACGCGATCGGCGCGGCGATCGGGGTCGCGTCGCGCATCGGCCGTCGCACCCTGGCGGCGTCTGCGTTGCCGAAGTGGCTGCCCGACGCGTTCCGCGCGGCATCCGCCGGAGTGTTGGCACTGGTCGGCCTTTCCGGCATCGTGATGGTCGGCTCGCTCGTCGTGCACTGGTCGACGATGCACGACCTGTACGCGATCACCGACTCGATGTTCGGGCAGTTCAGCCTGACCGTGCTGTCGGTGCTGTACGCGCCGAACGTGATGGTCGGCACGGCTGCAGTCGCGGTGGGGTCGAGCGCTCATGTCGGCCTGGCGACGTTCAGTTCGTTCACGGTGTTCGGCGGCGACATCCCGGCGCTGCCGGTGCTGGCGGCGGTGCCGTCACCGCCGCTCGGCCCGGTGTGGGTGGCGCTGTTGATCGTCGGGGCGGTCTCCGGGGTCGCGGTCGGGCAGCAATGCGCGCGGCGGCCGCTGCCGCTGCTGCCTGCGCTGGGCAAGCTGATCGCCGCCGCCGCCGCGGCCGCGCTGGCCATGGCGCTGCTCGGGTTCGCGGGCGGTGGCCAGCTGGGCAACTTCGGTGACGTCGGTGTCGACCAGGTCACATTCGCGCCCGCCGTCTTCCTGTGGTTCGTCGGCATCGGTGCGCTGACGGTGGCGATGTCGGGCGGCATCGCGCGACGGCCCAAGCGCCCCAGGCCGGGGCAAGAACCGGAACCCGAGCCGGAACCCGAGCCGGAAATGGCCGAGGACGAGGGCGAGGACGACGTGCTGGAGGACGACGTGATGAAGGACGACGTGATGAAGGACGAGCCCCAGGACGGCCTCGCGATGCCCGTCGCGCCCGAGCCGCTGGCCGAGGAAGAGTATCCGGAGGACCCGGAGGACCACTTCGTTGCTGACGACGACGCGACCCGCGACGCTAAGAGTGAAAACGCCGAGTAGGCACCCACTATTCTCGAGGCGTGCAGCAGCCGCTCCGTGTGCCCCCGAGTGCACCGGCGCGGCTCGTAATTCTGGCCTCCGGAACCGGTTCGCTGCTCGCCTCTCTGCTGGAAGCGACGGTCGGCGACTACCCGGCGCGGGTGGTGGCGGTCGGCGCCGACCGGGACTGTGCGGCCCTGTCGATCGCCGCCGCGGCGTCGGTGCCGACCTACACCGTGCGACTGGGCGATTACCCTGACCGCGACGCATGGGACGCTGCGATGACCGAAGCCACCGCCGCCCACGAGCCGGATTTCGTCGTGTCGGCAGGTTTCATGAAAATCCTTGGCCCGCAGTTTCTTTCCCGGTTTCCCGGTCGCATCGTGAACACCCACCCGGCGTTGCTGCCGGCATTCCCCGGCACGCACGCCGTGCCCGCGGCGCTGGCGTACGGCGTCAAAGTGACCGGCTGCACCGTGCATCTCGTCGACGCGGGAACCGACACTGGCCCGATCCTGGCCCAGCAGCCGGTTCCGGTCTTCGACGACGACGATGAAGCCACCCTGCATGAGCGGATCAAGGTCGTCGAACGACGGCTGCTGGTGGACGTTTTGGAAGCGCTGGCCACCCGCGGCGTGACCTGGACCGGAGGAAAGGCGACCATAGGATGAGCTCGAATGACGGCCGCAGGCCGATCCGGCGTGCGTTGATCAGCGTCTACGACAAGACCGGACTCGCCGGGCTGGCCCGCGGCCTGCACGACGCCGGGGTGGCCATCGTGTCCACCGGTTCGACAGCCAAAACCATTGCGGGCGCTGGGGTTCCGGTCACTCCCGTCGAGGAGGTCACCGGCTTCCCCGAGGTGCTCGACGGCCGGGTGAAGACCCTGCACCCGCATGTGTATGCCGGTCTGCTCGCCGATCAGCGCAAACCGGAACATGTTTCGGCGCTGGCGGACCTCGGCATCGCCGCGTTCGAACTTGTGGTCGTCAACCTGTATCCGTTCACCGAGACCGTTGCCTCAGGTGCCAGCATCGACGAGTGCGTCGAGCAGATAGACATCGGCGGCCCGTCGATGGTGCGGGCCGCGGCGAAGAACCATCCCAGCGTGGCGGTGGTCGTCGACCCGGTCGGATACGACGGCGTGCTGGCCGCGGTGCGGGCTGGCGGGTTCACGCTCGATGAGCGAAAGAAGCTGGCGTCGTTAGCCTTTCGGCACACCGCCGAGTACGATGTGGCGGTGGCGTCGTGGATGGGCTCGGTGCTGGCACCCTCGGACGACGGAGCTCCGGCTTCCTTACCCTCATGGCTCGGCGCGACGTGGCGGCGCGAGGCGGTGCTGCGCTACGGCGAGAACCCGCATCAGCAGGCCGCGCTGTACCGCAATGACACCGTGTGGCCGGGCCTGGCTCAGGCCGAGCAGCTGCACGGAAAAGAGATGTCCTACAACAACTACACGGACGCCGACGCGGCATGGCGGGCGGCGTTCGACCACGAAGAGATCTGCGTGGCGATCATCAAGCACGCCAACCCGTGCGGCATTGCGATCTCCTCGGTCTCGGTGGCCGACGCGCACCGCAAGGCGCACGAATGCGATCCGCTGTCGGCGTTCGGCGGCGTGATCGCCGCGAACACGGCGGTCACCGTGGAGATGGCCGAAACCGTCGCCGACATCTTCACCGAGGTCATCATCGCGCCCGCGTATGAACCCGGTGCGGTGGAAGTGCTTGCGCGCAAAAAGAATATCCGCGTTCTCGTCGCGTCCGAGCCGCAGGCTGGCGGCGCCGAGTTCCGGCAGATCAGCGGCGGCCTGCTGCTGCAGCAGCGCGATGCGCTCGACGCGCCTGGCGACGACCCGGTCAGCTGGACGCTGGCCACCGGATCGCCCGCCGACCCGGAGACGCTGGCGGACCTGAAGTTCGCGTGGCGGACATGCCGGGCGGTGAAGTCCAACGCGATCGTGATCGCCGCCAACGGCGCAACTGTCGGCGTCGGCATGGGCCAGGTCAACCGGGTGGACGCGGCCCGCCTTGCGGTGCAGCGGGCCGGCGACCGTGTGCGTGGCGCGGTGGCGGCCTCCGATGCGTTCTTCCCGTTCCCCGACGGGCTCGCAGTGCTTACGGAGGCGGGGGTGACGGCGATCGTGCATCCCGGCGGGTCCATGCGCGACGATGTCGTCACCGCGGCGGCGGCCAAGGCCGGCATCACGCTGTATCTCACGGGTGCGCGCCACTTCGCTCATTGAGCGTTCTACACG
>JBKOYU010000495.1:0-3437 GCA_046725575.1 Actinomycetota bacterium
TGACCGCGCCTCGGTAGGTGCCGTGGTGGCTCTCCACCTGCCCGATGCCCGCGAGCGTCGTCCATGCGATGTGGCAGTCGGGGTTCTCCACCTCCGCGACGCGCGCGGCGTAGGCGTAGGCCTCCAGCGCGGCGACCGGCAGGCCCAGTGCGGGTGCGCGCTGGGCCGCCCATTCGTGCAGCTGATCGGCGGGCCTGCCCTTGGCGTGGGTGTCGATGTTGGGCACCGGATCGCCAGCAGGCGGCGGCACACCGTCGGGAATCGGCGTGCCCAGTTGCCACGAGCAGCTGGAAGCCATCAGCAGCGCTGTCGCGCCTACAACCGCGACAGCCCGCAGCCAACGCACTGGCGACACCGGACTCCCTCAAACCCACTCTGGTCGTTGCCCATCGTCCCACGCGTTCGGACCAGATCGGCAACGGTCACCGGACGTGTACCCTCCCGAGTCGCCCCCTGCTAAGGTGAGCCACACCTTGCTTTGGGCAGCCAAAGCAAAGTACGCGGAAACGGCGTAGCGAGGACAATTCGATGACTGCTGGTACGGACCTCAGTGTCAGTATTCAGGCCGCCGCACCCAACATCACATCGCAGCTGTTCGGCAGCGGTTTGATCGGCCTGCGCGAGGGCCTGGAGGCCGCAATCGTCGTCACGATCCTGGTGGCGTTCCTGGTCAAGGCGGAGCGCCGCGACGCCCTCAAGTGGGTGTGGCTGGGCGTGGCCGCAGCAATCCTGATGACGGTCGCGGTCTTCCTGGTAATCCAATTCGGCGAGAACACGATCTCGGGGCTGGCGGCGGAGGCCATCGCGGGCATCGCATCGCTGGTGGCGGTCGCCATCGTCACGACGATGGTGCTCTGGATGAAGAAGGCCGCCGCATCGATGTCGGGCGAGCTGCGCAGCGAGATGGCCCGCGCCCTGGAAACCGGCTCATTGGCCGTGCTGGCGCTGGCGTTCTTCGCGGTCGGCCGCGAAGGCGTCGAGACCGCCCTGTTCATGGTCGGCTATGCCGAGGCCCAGACCTCATGGCCACTCATCGGACTCGTGATCGGCGTGGTGGTCGCCGCCGCGATCGCCTGCGGCATGTACGCCGGCGCGGTCCGCATCAACCTCGCCAAGTTCTTCAAATACACCGGTGTCTTCCTGATTGTCGTCGCCGCCGGAATCCTGTCCTACGGGGTGGGTGCGTTGCAGACCGTCGGCTGGCTACCGGGCCTGAGCGCCACGGCATTCGACATCAGTTCAAGGTTCAACTGGTCATCCTGGTACGGCGAGATCATCCAGGGCGTCTTCAACATCACGCCCACACCGACCGTGCTGCAGCTCGCGGCGTGGCTGGCCTATCTCGTCATCGTGCTGACGATTTTCCTGCGGCCGACGAAAGCCCCTGCGAAACACGTTCCGTCACCGCAACCCCTTCCCGAACCCGAAAGGTCGACTACGTGAAGTTCCATACCGCGCTCGCTGCACTGGCGGCCGTGCTGGCCGGCGCCTCGCTGACCAGCTGTCAGGCCAAAGAGACCAAGCCCACCGACGAGGGCAAGGGTGGCCCGGCGGAGATCACGGTCAACGCGTCTGACTCCGCGTGCGAGCTGTCGGGCACCGAAACATCCACGGGTCCAAGCACTTTCGTCGTCACGAACAACGGCACCAAGGTGACGGAGTTCTACGTCTACGGCGAGGGTGAGCGGGTGATGGGTGAGGTGGAGAACATCTCACCCGGCCTGCAGCGCAAGCTGATCGTGCAGCTGGCCGAGCCCGGCACCTACCAGACGGCGTGCAAGCCCGGCATGGTCGGTGACGGCATCCGGTCGGACTTCAAGGTGACCGGTGAGGCTGTCCAGGTGGACACCGAGGGCAAGTTCAAAGAGGCGTCCGACAGCTACAAGCGGTACGTGAACAGCCAGGCCGACGCGCTGGTCACCGCTACTGAGGCGTTCGTCGCCGCAATCAAGGCCAAGGACATCGCCTCGGCCAAGGCGCAGTTCCCGACCTCCCGCGTCTACTGGGAGCGGATCGAACCCGTCGCGGAGTCGTTCCCCAACGACCTGGACCCGCGCGTGGACCTGCGTGAGGCGGATCTGGAGCCTGGCCAGAAGTGGACCGGCTTTCACCGGCTGGAGAAGGACTTGTGGGTGACGGGTCTGCAGCCCGGCACCAACGCCATCGCAGATCAACTCGTGGCCGACGTCAAGGACCTGCAGGCCGGGGTAAAGGCGCCCGAGTACAAGATCGACTCGACCCAGATCGCTGGTGGCGCACAGGGTCTGCTCGACGAGATTGCGGCCAGCAAGATCACGGGCGAAGAGGACACCTTCAGCCACACCGACCTATGGGACTTCAAGGCGAACGTCGAGGGCTCGCAGACGGCGGTCGCGTCGGTGCGGCCAATCCTCGACGAACGCAACGCCGAACTCGGCAAGAAGGTGGACCAAAGGTTCGCCGAGGTTGAGGCGCTGCTCGAAAAGTACCGTCAGGGCGACGGTTTCATTTCCTACGACAAGGTGACCGAGCCGCAGCGCCAAGAGCTGTCGCGGGCCATCGACGCGTTGTCCAAGGAGGTAAGTCAGGTGCAAGGTGTCATCGCTCCCCAGTGACCCGACGCCGGTGGAACCGGATCCGCCGCGCGGGGGCCTCTCCAGACGCAAGCTGTTCGGCGCGGCGGGGGTGACCGCGGCGGTCGTCGGCGCCGCAGGCGCGGGTGCCCTCGCGGGCCGGGCGTCGGCGGCGAGCACGGACGTCGACGGGCTGCACCGGCCGATCCGGTTCCGCGGCGAGCGCCAGGCGGGCATCGTCACCCCGCAGCAGGACCGGATGCACTTCTGCGCGTTCGACATCACAACCGACAAACGTGACGAGATCATCGCCCTGCTGAAGCAGTGGACCGAGATGGCCGAGCGGATGACGCGGGGCGAAGATGCCGTGCCCAACGGTGCGATCGGGGGCAATCCCTATGCGCCGCCGGACGATACGGGTGAGGCGCTGGGCCTTCCGGCGTCCGCGCTGACGATGACAATCGGGTTCGGGCCGTCGTTCTTCGAGAAGGACGGCAAGGATCGGTTCGGTATCGCGGATCAGCGCCCGGCCGGGCTGGCCGACCTGCCCAAGTTCCCGAACGAGACGATGGATCCGGCACGGTGTGGCGGCGACATCTGCGTGCAGGCGTGCGCGAACGACCCGCAGGTCGCCGTGCACGCCATCCGCAACCTGGCCCGCGTCGGGTTCGGCACCGTCGCGGTGCGCTACTCGCAGCTGGGCTTCGGCCGGACGTCGTCGACCACCCGGGAACAGGCCACGCCGCGAAACCTGATGGGGTTCAAGGACGGAACCAACAACCTCAAGGCCGAAGACACCGCCGACCTGGATAAGAATGTGTGGGCGGCCAAGGGCGATGGGCCCGACTGGCTGACCGGCGGCACGTATCTTGTGACGCGTCGGAT
>JBKOYU010000936.1:0-7773 GCA_046725575.1 Actinomycetota bacterium
CCTTGTCGGACTGGTTCGCGCACTAGAGGTTTCCCCCGCGGAGGTAGTCGCCGAGGTCACTGACTCCGGCCTGCGCGGTCGCGGCGGTGCAGGCTTCCCGGCAGGCATCAAGTGGAAGACGGTCCTCGACTGCGTCGACGAGCTGAAGTTCGTCTGCTGCAACGCCGATGAGGGCGACAGCGGCACCTTCGCAGATCGGATGGTGATGGAGGGCGATCCGTTCCTGCTCATTGAGGGCATGACGATTGCGGCCCACGCGGTCGGCGCCACCGAGGGCTACATCTACATCAGGTCCGAGTACCCGGACGCGGTAGCCACGATGCGTGCTGCCATCGAAATCGCGCACGAGCGCGGGTGGCTCGGCGACAACATCCTTGGCTCGTCGCTGAACTTCGACCTGCATGTGCGGGTGGGCGGCGGGGCCTACATCTGCGGCGAGGAAACCTCGATGCTCGAAAGCCTCGAGGGCAAGCGCGGCATGGTGCGGGCGAAGCCGCCGATTCCGGCCATCCACGGCCTGTTCGGCAAGCCGACCGTGGTGAACAACGTGCTCACGCTTGCGACCGTGCCGACGGTCCTTGCCCACGGCGCACAGGCGTATCAGCAACTCGGCGTGGAGCGTTCACGCGGCACCCAGGTGTTCCAGCTCGGCGGGAACATCAAACACGGCGGCATCGTGGAGACGGCGTTCGGCGTCACGCTCGGCGAACTCGTCGACGGCTACGGCGGCGGCACCCGGTCCGGCCGGCCGGTACGGGCGGTCCAGGTCGGTGGCCCGCTTGGTGCATACCTGCCGAGGGCCAAATTCGACCTGCCAATGGATTACGAAGCCTTCGTTGCCGCGGGTGCGATGGTGGGCCACGGCGGCATCGTGGTGTTCGACGAAACCGTCGACATGGCGGCCCAGGCCAGGTTTGCGATGGAGTTCTGCGCGGCAGAGTCCTGCGGCAAGTGCACGCCATGCCGAGTCGGCGCGGTGCGCGGCGTGGAGGTGATCGACCGGATCAAGGCCGGCGAGCACCGCGACGAGAACCTCGCGCTACTCGAGGACCTGTGCGACGTGATGACCGAAGGCTCCCTGTGCGCCATGGGTGGGCTCACGCCGATGCCGGTACGCAGTGCGATCACCCACTTCTCCGACGACTTCCTTGCCAGACAACCGATTTCACCAGACGGCACTCTGTACATCAGCGCGAGGACGGAAGGTAAGCCATGAGCCTGCTCAAGGAACCCGACTTCGGCACCCCGGCCAAGAACGGTCCGGCGACGGTTTCGGTCGAGGTGGACGGGCTGCCTGTTTCCGTTCCTGAAGGCACGTCGGTCATGCGCGCGGCCGCGCTCGCCGGCGTCGACATCCCCAAGCTGTGTGCCACCGACCGGCTCGACGCGTTCGGTTCGTGCCGGCTCTGTTTGGTGGAGATCGACGGCCGTCGCGGTACGCCGGCGTCGTGCACGACCCCGGTGGCCGACGGCATGGTCGTGCGGACCCAGACGCCGAAAGTCGCCAAACTCCGTGAGAACGTCATGGAACTCTACATCTCCGATCATCCGCTGGACTGCCTCACCTGCTCGGCCAACGGCGACTGCGAATTGCAGGACATGGCAGGCGCGGTCGGCCTGCGTCAGGTCAGGTACGGCTACGAGGGCGAGAACCACCTCGACGCCGTCAAAGACCAAAGCAATCCGTACTTCGACTTCGATCCGTCCAAATGCATCGTCTGCTCCCGGTGTGTGCGGGCCTGCGACGAGATCCAGGGCACGTTCGCGCTGACCATTGAGGGCCGTGGTTTCGCGTCGAAGGTGTCGCCGGGCGCGGGGGAGTCGTTCATGGACTCGGAGTGTGTGTCGTGCGGCGCCTGCGTGCAGGCGTGCCCGACGGCCACCCTGCAGGAACGGTCGGTGGTCCAACTGGGCATGCCGTCGCGGTCGGTGATCACCACCTGCGCCTACTGCGGCGTCGGATGTTCGTTCAAGGCGGAACTGCGCGGTGACGAGTTGGTTCGCATGGTGCCCCACAAGGACGGCGGCGCCAACGAGGGCCACTCGTGTGTGAAGGGACGGTTCGCCTTTGGTTACGCGACCCATCCGGACCGCGTGCTGCGCCCCATGATTCGCGAGAAGATCACCGATCCGTGGCGTGAGGTGGAGTGGGACGAGGCGATCGGCACCGTCGCCCGCCGGATGCTCGAGATCAGGCAGGGGCACGGCGCGAGCGCGATCGGCGCGATCACCTCGTCACGGTGCACGAACGAAGAGGTCTACGTCGTTCAGAAGATGGTCCGCGCCGCATTCGGCAACAACAACGTGGACACCTGCGCGCGGGTTTGCCACTCGCCCACGGGATATGGGTTGAAACAGACCTTCGGCGAGTCGGCAGGAACCCAGGACTTCCGGTCCGTGGCGCAGGCCGACGTGATCATGGTGATCGGGGCGAATCCCACCGACGGGCACCCGGTCTTCGCGTCCAGAATGAAGCAGCGGCTACGCGAGGGCGCGAAGCTCATCGTCGTCGACCCGCGTCGCATCGACCTGGTTCGCTCACCGCACATCGAGGCCGATCACCACCTCCAGTTGAAGCCCGGGACCAACGTGGCGGTGGTCAACGCCATCGCGCATGCGGTGGTGACCGAGGGCCTCGTGGACCAGTCGTTCGTCGCGGCCAGATGCGAGGGATTCGACGAGTGGGTGGACTTCATCTCGCGCCCCGAGAACAGCCCAGAGGCGGTGCAGCCGATCACGGGTGTGCCGGCTGCCGAGGTGCGCGCCGCCGCCCGCCTGTACGCACAGGCTTCGAACGGTGCCATCTACTACGGCCTTGGGGTGACCGAACACAGCCAGGGTTCGACGATGGTGATGGGCATGGCCAACCTGGCGATGGCGTGCGGCAACATCGGTCGCGACGGTGTCGGGGTGAACCCGCTGCGGGGCCAGAACAACGTGCAGGGCTCCTGCGACATGGGGTCGTTCCCGCACGAGTTCAGCGGCTATCGCCACGTGTCGGACGACGCAGTGCGTCAGGTCTTCGAAAACCTCTGGGGAACAGCGCTTCTGCCCGAGCCCGGATTGCGCATCCCGAACATGTTCGACGCCGCGATCGAGGGCACCTTCCGTGGCCTGTTCGTCCACGGTGAGGACATCGCGCAGTCAGACCCGAACGTCGGGCATGTCACCGCCGCACTGGGCGCGATGGAACTGGTCGTGGTGCAGGACCTGTTCCTCAACGAGACCGCGAAGTTCGCGCACGTGTTCCTGCCCGGTGTGTCGTTCCTGGAGAAGGACGGCACCTTCACCAACGCGGAGCGCCGGATCAACCGGGTGCGCGCAGTGATGAAGCCGACGACCGGTCGGCATGAGTGGGATATCGTCTGCCAGATCGCTGCCGCGATGGGCTACCCCATGCACTACGACCATCCCGGGCAGATCATGGACGAGATCGCCTCAGTCACACCGACATTCGCCGGGGTTTCGTTCGACAAGCTGGACCAGATGGGCAGCATCCAATGGCCATGTGACGAGGACACACCGGACGGTACGCCGATCATGCACGTCGAGTCGTTTACCCGCGGCAAGGGTAGGTTCGTGCCGACTCCGTTCGTGCCCACCGATGAGCGAAGCACGCGCCGTTTCCCGCTGATCCTCACGACGGGCCGGATCCTGAGCCAGTACAACGTCGGCGCCCAGACCCGCCGCACGGCCAACATCGCCTGGCACCAAGAGGATCTGCTGGAGATCCATCCCCACGACGCCGAGGACCGCGGGATCACCGACGGTGACGAGGTGACCCTGGCCAGCCGCGTCGGCCGGACAAAGCTACGCGCGAAGATCTCCGACCGGATGCCGACAGGCGTCGTGTACACCACGTTCCATTACCCCGTGACGGGGGCGAACGTGGTCACCACGGAGAACTCCGACTGGGCGACGAACTGCCCGGAGTACAAGGTGACGGCCGTGCAGGTCGCCCTTGCCCACCCAGTTATCCGGGAAGAGCAGGAGCACGCCCACAACGGCGTGCTCGCAGCGGAATTGGTGGATTGACATGTCGCTCAACGCGCCTTCCGAGATCAGGATGATCAACAACATCGCCACTCATTTCGGCTACCTGCGCGCCGAGCAGGCTGCAGCAGCGGTCGCCGATCACATCAAACGGTTCTGGGATCCACGGATGAAACAACGGTTACTCATGCTTGTAGCCTCGGACACAAGGGATCTCGATCCGGTTTCGGTGGCCGCGGCAGGACTGCTGCGCTGACGGCCGTCCGCCGCGCTACCGCGGCAAGCGCGAGACGAGGTGTCCTGGCCGGTGAAGCAGTCGCGTGGTGACAGCGCCGCACAGGCTGATCAGGCCGGCGGCGACGAACACACCCATGAGCGCGGGGGAGGACACCACAAACGCAGGCAGCCCGATGCCGATGAGGCCCCCGAACAGCTTCGCGCTGTAGACGAGACCGAAGTTCCGCACGGCGTTGCGCTCGCCGAAGTAGTCAGCCACCAGACTCGCCAGCAGCGGGTAGAACGCGCCGCCGGCCAACCCACTGAGGGCCGCGAAAACCACGAGGGGCGCTGCCTGCTGAATCGAGGCCGAATACACCAGCCCCAGATGCGCGCAACCCGCGAGCAGCAGTGCGGCAGTGAGCGTCTGACGTCGCCCGAACCGATCGGAAATGTGGCTGGCGACCGCGCGGTCGCCGCCACTGACGACGGCAAGGAGACCAATCGCAGCCGCGGCCACAGCCGGGCTGAAACCGTTGGAAATAGAGACGATTGGCACGTATGCGACCGCCAGGAGGAAGGCCGCGGCGGCGAAAACCATGATGAGGTACATGACCACGAACGCGGTCGTGCGTACGGCCTGCCCAGGCGCGTATTGCCGGACCGCCGGAGCATTGCGGAGCAGGCTGCGATTCACCCGCTTGTCGATCGCCCACAGTCTGGGATCCACGTCAGGTGGCCACCAGCCCAGCGGGGGATCCCGGAAGAAGACGCCACACACCGCCACGACGGCAAGGACGAACACCGCAACGGCGGTGAAGATCGCGGCATGGTTGGCAGGGGTGAGACCCGCGGCGAACAAGATGATGAACGGCACGGCGCCATAGCCGAATGCACCGCTGACGAAACCGATTCGGAGTCCTCGCGCCTCCGGGTACCACTTCGCGACGGTAGAAGCGCACGTCGCGTACACGATGCCGGCGCCGATGCCGCACAGCACGGAATAACCGAGCACGGCCAGCCCGAACGTGTCGGTGTAGGCAAGGGTGAGGGGACCGGCGGCGCACAGCAGTGCGCCGACGAGCATGGCGCGCGACGGAGCAACAGCGGAGTGATGGCGCAATGCCGCGGTCAGCGCGGCCGCTCCGGCCTGAAACATCACCCAGAGAGCGAGCACCCAGAAGGCCGCGGTCGCACTCGATCCCTGCAGCGCGGTGGCGGCGATGCTGTAGCCGTACTGGAGCACGCTGATCCCGGCCATGGCCGTCAAGGGGAGCCAGAGCATCCATGCCCGAGAACGTCCCATGATGTCCTGCGGCCGCTCGCCGACCCGGTAGGAGCGCCCATGCAGATCCCGGACCTCGGCGACTGCGACGCCGTAACGGTTGCTGGCCATGTTCGCCTCCGTGTGATTGCATACAGTATGCGACAAGCATAACTATGGCGTGGATCACTTGTCCAGAGTTCGACAGAAGAGAGGGAGTATCGGCGTGGGACGCGTAACCAGCACATATCGAGTTGTGCGCATGACTGACGGGGTGGCGACCGCCCGTCCGGACTCCCTCGCCGCGGAGGAGCCTCTGGAGATCCGGGTGGCCGGCCGTCCGCTCACGGTGACGATGCGCACGCCGGGCAACGACTTCGACCTCGCCCGCGGCTTTCTCGTCAGCGAGGGCGTGGTGGCGGCCGACTCGGACATCGCCGCGATCCGGTATTGCGCGGGAGCGACCGCCGACGGCGGCAACACATACAACGTCCTCGACGTGCTCCTTGCCGACGGCGTCCCGCTGCCTGACGTGTCGGTCGAGCGCAATTTCTACACGACGTCGTCGTGCGGCCTGTGCGGCAAGGCCAGCCTCGAGGCGGTGCGCACCATCAGCAAGTGGCGCGTCGACCGTGATCCGTTGCGACTCAACGCCTCCACGATCGCCGCTCTGCCGGAGAAGCTCAGGGCCGCTCAGCGAGTCTTCGATCGCACGGGCGGGCTGCACGCGGCCGCACTCTTCGACTCGACGGGGGACTTGTGGTGCGTTCGGGAAGACGTCGGCAGGCACAACGCGGTGGACAAGGTCGTCGGGTGGGCGCTCGACCAGCGACGTCTGCCGCTGAGCGGCACCACGCTGATGGTCAGCGGCCGGGCCTCGTTCGAACTGGTGCAGAAGGCAGTGATGGCCGGGATCCCCGCTCTGGCAGCGGTATCGGCGCCGTCGTCGCTTGCGGTCGATCTCGCCAGGGAGATGGGGTTGACGTTGATCGGGTTCGTGCGCGGATCGTCTATGAATGTCTATTCCGGAGTCGAGCGGATCCCGTCGGGCGAGCCGCTGCCGTGCTGACTCGTTACTCGGCGTCGGAATTGGCCTGCCGCTGGTCGTGGTAGACCTGCCGCGTGCGCTCCGTGTGGCGATGCATGATGCTGCTCGCCAGATCGGCGTCGCCGGCGGCGATGGCCTTGATCAGTTCGGCATGCTCCGTCCAGGCAGCTTGGCCACGGGGCTGCGCGATCGGCAGGTAGTACCAGTGCCACCGGCGTTCGACGAGTCCAATGTGCTTGGCCAGCACGGAGTTTCCCGCCACATCGGTGATCGCGGCATGGAGGTTCACGTTGGCCGTCACCAGTGCTTCCGAGTCGTTGGCGGCCAGGGCATCCAGCCCGTCCTGCTGCAACTCCCACAGCCGGTTGACGTCCTCGGGTGTGGCGTTCTCGGCGGCCAGCCGAGCCGAGTACGTCTCCAGGACCGTGCGTACGCCGAGAAGCTGGTCGACCTCGTCCTTCGCGGGGGTGTGCACGAACGCGCCCTGTGCGGGGCGGAGGTCGATCCAGCCGTCGGTCTGCAACCGCTGCAGGGCTTCACGCACCGGCTGCCGGCTGACGCCTAGATACTCGGCGAGTTCGTTTTCGACCAGGTGCTGGCCCCGCTGCAGGGTGCCCTGCACGATCAGGTCCACGATCGCGTCGTAGACGGCTTGGCGTAGGGGCGCGGGACGCTGCACCCGGCGCGCGGCTCCGTCGGCCAGCGTTTGAGAGCGCTTACGGGGACTTGCGGCGGGAAGTGACATTGCCCATTCCTCCGACCAAGTTGGTTAGCTGCGGTCAACAGCGTACAGGCTTTCGTATGCAATAAACGACGTTTACTGCGGACAATGTCGAAATCGGTTGCCGCCACACAAAACACCCCGGGCGAGGACCAGCCTTTACCCGGGGTGCTCTGTGCGTCGAAGCGAACGACTAGTCGACGACCAATACCTTCGCATCGACCTCCGTCGTATCGCCGGGCCGCACCGGCGCGGGCTGCTTCAGCTTCGGCTGACGCAGCAGAATCGACAGGAAAGCGCAGGCGACGCCGACCGAACCGGCGATCCCGAACGCGGCGCCGTAGCCCCACGTGTCGACCACGACCGCGCCAAGACCGGCGCCGACCAGACCGGATATCAGCTTCGAGCTGTAGACCAGGCCGTAGTTGGTGGCGTTGTTGTTCTCGCCGAAGTAGTCGGCGGTCATCGCCGCGAACAGCGGGAAGATCGCGCCGCCGCCGAATCCGGAGATCATCGACGCCAACAGGAACA
>JBKOYU010000732.1:0-3290 GCA_046725575.1 Actinomycetota bacterium
GTGAAACCGTGGTCGACGTCAAGAACTCCGACGACATCGTCGCCGCCCGCCAGGCCGGACATCAACTCGCCCGCGATCTCGGCTTCTCGCTCACCGACGTCACGATGATCGCCACGGCGATTTCTGAGGTCGCGCGTAACATCACCAGCTACGCCGGCTCCGGCGCGATCCGGGTCGCCGTGGCCGACAGGGATGGCCGCAAGGCATTGGTGGTGCGTGCGGAGGACGACGGGCCTGGCATCGTCGACATCGAGCGCGCGCTCGAGGACGGCTATTCCACGGGCCGCGGGCTGGGCCTCGGGCTCCCGGGTGCGCGGCGGTTGATGGATCGACTGATCGTGGAATCAGCGCCCGGCAAAGGCACGGTCGTCGAGATGTGGAAATGGATTCCGCCCGATGCGTAGAAAGGGGTGGCTCGGACCGATCGAATGGGCCGCGGCGCGTCGCCCCGTACCCGGCGAGGAGGTGTGTGGCGACGTTCCGATCGCCGCCGATGTCAGCGGCACCGCCGCGCTGTTCGGTGTGGCGGATGGGCTGGGTCACGGCACGGCGGCCGAAACTGCGGCGCTGCGAGCGGAGGAGGTGGTGAACCGTTGCCGCGCCGAGCCACTCGACGTGCTGCTGCAGCTGTGTCACCGCGGCTTGGCCGACACGAGGGGGGCCGCAATCACTCTGGCCCGCATTGACTTTGAGACCGACACGCTGAGCTGGATCGGGATCGGCAATGTGACGGCAGACCTTGTCAGCAAGGGCCCCGGCGGTGTTGGAATCCGGGCGTCTGCGCTTCTGGCCGGCGGCATCGTGGGCTACCGCATACCCCACGCACTGGCCACGCATCAGGTGTCCATCGGCCCCGGCGATCTGCTGGTCATCGCGACCGACGGCATTCTCGAGGACCACGTGCGCGGCATCGACTTCGCCGCGCCCGCGATGGCGATCGCCGAACACATCCTCGACGCTTACAGCAGGGAATCCGACGACGCGCTGGTGCTCGCCGCGCGTCATCGGGGCGTCTCGACATGACCACCCGAAGACGACCGCGAGTGAGGATCGCAGCGAGGTACGAGCCCCCGAAGACGACCGCGAGCGAGGATCGCAGCGAGGCACGAGCCCCCGAAGACGACCGCGAGCGAGGATCGCAGCGAGGCACGAGCGAGGACCGGAGCGAGCGGGAGTCGAGGCAACGAGCGAGGACCGGAGCGAGCGGGAGTCGAGGCAACGAGCGAGGACCGGAGCGAGCGGGAGTCGAGGCATGACCGATGCCGCCGACTTCCACGCCCAGTACGCCGCCGCGCTGCGCGCCTACCTGGCTGCGCAGGGCGAGGACACCTTGGCGGTCGGTCACGAGCTGGGACGCCGCGCCCTGCAAGACCAGATCAGCATGCTGGAGATCATCGAGAACCACTACTGGCTGGTCGACCAGCCGGACTCCGGCGCCGATACCGCGGCAGCGCTGCAATTTCTGCTGCAGACGCTCGCGGCGTTGGACGTCGCGACACGCGGATTCATCGACGGCACAAAGCGATACGAACAACAGCGGGCCCGCGCCGACAATCTCGCCGACCGCGACGAGTTCCGCACCGCGTTGGTGAATTCGCTGCAGGAGGGCTTCTTCGTCGCCGACCGCAGCGGCGCGGTCATCGAGATCAACGACGCGTTCGCCGAGATCACCGGCTATGGCCCCGAGGGTCTGCCCTACACGTGGCAGCACCCGTGGATAGCCGACGACGACGGGTCCGGTGAGCGATTGGCCCGGCTGCTTGCGCAGGGCACGTTGGAGGCGGAGGCGCCGATCCGGCACCGCGACGGCCACATCGTGTGGGTGGCGACGAGCGTCAACGCCGTCACGTCGCCGGGTAGCGACGAGGACACCTACGTCGGAACCATTCGCGATATCACTGCCGCGCGGGCCGCGGCCGAACGGGAGCGCGCCGTCGCACACCTCGCCACAGCGGTCAGCGTGGCCAAGAGCGTCGACGAGGTGCTGTCGAGCACGCTCGACGAGTGCCGCACCACGCTCGGCGTGCGCAACGTCGCGGCCGTCATGTGGCGGACAGGTGAGCACGACCCAAGCGTCCATCTGGCGGGAACGTCGCAGGCGTCGCAATGGCTGGACCTCGACCCGCTGCTGCGCTCCTCGCTCGAGGACGCCCGCGCTTGGCTGCCGCTCACCGTTGAACCGGTCGGATGGGAAACCGGAACCGACAACGCACACGGCATCGTCGCCACGCTGTCACGCGACGCCACGCTGTGGCTCGAGTTCGGTGAACCCCGCAGAGTCAGCGCGGAGCACCGGCAGCTCGTCACTGCCCTCGTCGGACACCTCAGCCTCGCGATGCAGCATGTCCGCCAGTTCGAGCTCGCCCGTGACACATCGTTGACGCTGCAGCGCTCGATGCTTGCGCCGACCACACTGCCTGCGGGCTTCGCCGCGCGATACGAGCCGGCGGTGTCGCCACTGGAAATCGGCGGCGACTGGTATGACGTGCTACCCATCGGCGACCACCGCATCGGCGTCATCGTCGGCGACTGCGTCGGTCGGGGTCTGTCAGCGGCCGCAGTGATGGGGCAACTCCGTGCCTCGGCCCGGGCGCTGCTTCTGACCGGCGCGGAGCCGGCGACCCTGCTCGAACAACTCGATTCGGTGGCGGCGTTCATTCCAGATGCGTTCTGCACCACGGTGTTTGTGTCCATCCTGGACACCAAGGCCGAAAAACTGATGTACAGCAGCGCCGGCCACGTTCCCGCCGTGCTCGCCGCGCCGGGCTCGCCGCCGCAGCTGTTGACGGATGCGCGCTCGGTGCCTCTCGCGGTGCAGAGGGACGAACCCCGCCCGCAGGCGGTCGCGCCACTGTCCGCCGGAACGACCCTGTTGCTCTACACCGACGGGCTCGTCGAGCGGCGTGACGAAGCGATCGATGCCGGAATCGCGCGCGTCGCCGAGGTAATCACGCAGACCACCGAACTTCCCGTCGACGCGGTTGCCGACGCGATGCTCGACAGGCTGGCCCCCGCCCTCGGATACGACGACGATGTCGCGATCGTGCTGTATCGCCACCCGGGTTCCGCGCTTTTGATCGAAACCACCGCGATCCCAGCACGATTGGCCGACATCCGACACCAGCTGGCCGATTGGCTTCGAGGGGCGGGCGTGCCGGACCAACTCTCCGCGGACATCGTGCTTGTGGTCAACGAGGCCCTCAGCAACAGCGCCGAGCATGCGTATCGCGGACGGGAGCCGGGGCCGATGTGTGTGGAAGCCTCGCTCGTCGACGGCCACGTTTACATCC
>JBKOYU010000914.1:0-1502 GCA_046725575.1 Actinomycetota bacterium
GTGTGTGAGCGGCTCGATAATGCTCAACCATGTCCGGGTGATCGACAGAGATGTCGGAGGCACGCTGATCGAAATCGTCAATCGGATAACCACGTTCGCGCATCACCTGGGTCACGAGACGATCTGCGTCGCCTGCTGCCCTCGAGGGATCATCGACGAACGCAGTCTGCACCGTCCGCCAGTGTTCGGCATACATTGCGTGCGCTTCGGGTGACAGCGGGACGATATCCAGTTTCTGTCGCTTTCGTTCGCGCGCAACGAGCTCCTGTTCGCCGGCTCGCTGATCACCGGCATCGCCTACGGCTCGTTCGTACTCCGGGCCAAAGTGTTTTTTCAACCGTTCGGTCCTCTTGCGACCGGTCACAGACAGGACGGCGACCAACACCAGCGTGAAAGCGATCAGGACTGCTGCAATAAAGAACCAACTCCAGACGGGCATTTCTTCGTACCTCCTCAAACCTGGGTACCCGTCCGTTGCCTACGGAAACGTCAATTTCTGGCTCCTGAGGGCCGGTAATTTCGCGGCCTTCCGGGTGGTGGGGGTCACGCCGCCGCGGCGGCGCGGCTGCATGTGGCGCCGTCGGCGATCAGTCAGCGGCTCCAGGTTTTGGAGCAGCGGGTGGGTCAGCTGCTGGTGGTGCGGGAAAAGCCCTGTACGGCAACGGCGGCCGGGATCCCGCGGTTGCGGCTGGCCGCACAGACCGTGGCTCGAGGCCGAAGCGCTGGCCGAGATGGGCGGCGGAGACGGGCGTCACCGCGAATTGCGGTGGCAATCAATGCCGATTCGATGGCGACGTGGTTCACCGGCGTGTTCGGCGCGCTGGATGATGTGTTGTTCGATATCCGCACCGAGGATCGCGACCATTCGGCGCGGCTGTTGCGCGAGGGGGTGGTGATGGCGGCGGTGACGAGGGAGCGCGCGCCGGCGCCGGGTTGTCGGGTGCATCCGTTGGGCGGGATGCGTTATGTGCCGGTGGCAAGCCCGTCCTACGTCGAGCGGTATCTACCCTTCGGGTTCACCGCACATGCGGTGGTCGGAGCGCCGTCGCTAGCGTGGAATCGCGACGACGCCTTGCAAGACATGCTGGTGCGCATGCTCTTCCGTCGCGATATCGCCAGGCGTGTGCACTTTGTGCCAACTGCAGAAGGGTTCGGCGGCGCCGTAAAAGGAGGTTCGGATGGGGCATGTATCCCGAAGCAATTGACCGCTCCGTCGGTGAGGGGCGGCTCGTTCGTTCGGATCGCCGATGTGCATCTTGATGTGCCGCTGTATTGGCAGTGTTGGAAGTTGGATAACCCGATGGTCAAGAAGATCACCGACGCAGTAAGTTTGGCCGCCGCCGACCTGCGCCCGTGCCAGTCGCTGGGCCACCCGGCCGCCATCATCACGGTAAGTGATTGATCGATGGCGGCGATCAGCGTGGACGAGTGGACGAATTGGTGAATGAGTACGCTAATGATCTTTCAGGAGCATTAGCATTCCTAATGACGACCGGTGACAC
>JBKOYU010001043.1:0-1741 GCA_046725575.1 Actinomycetota bacterium
GATCGGGTGCATCGCCGCCGACTACACCGGCGGCACCGATGTCGCAGCGGCGTTCCGGCGCCAAGGATTGCGCACCGTACTGCTATTCGGCTTGCCCGATGACGGGCAACGACTCGGTGACTGCGATGCGGTGGTGGTGGCACTCAAGACCCGGGCGCTCGAAGCCGACGGAAAACACATCGGCGGACCACCCCCGACGAAGGAAGCGTTCCTGCACCTTGCCATTTACCGCGCCCGGCCGCACGCGCGCGCGGTCGTCCACACCCACAGCACCCACTCGGTAGCGCTGTCGTGTCTGCGCGACGTCGACACGAGCAATGTCTTGCCCGTGCTGACGGCCTACTACGCGATGCGGGTCGGTCAGCTGCCGTTGCTGCCCTACCACGCGCCGGGTGACCAATCCCTAAGTCCCGTCGCAGAATTGGCTGCCGCCGGACACCACGCACTGTTACTGGCGAACCACGGACCCATTGTGGCCGGCGCCGACCTCGCGTCCGCGGCCGACGCCCTCGAGGAGACAGAAGAAACCGCCAAGCTGTACCTGCTGCTGAAAGGACATGCCGTGCGCCCAGTGACGGATCACGAAGCCGAACGGCTGAGCGGGCTGCACAAATGAGCGCCACATCGTCCGACGCTTTCCAGGCTGTCACCGAACAGCGCTATGCCGCCGACGACGTCATCGACCACGGGGTGAAAATCCTGACCGCGCATGGTGTTCCGGATGTAGACGCGCGACTGGTTGCCGAATCACTTGTCACAGCCGACATGTGGGGGCATCCCTCGCACGGCATGCTGCGGCTGCCGTGGTATGTGGCCCGGCTGGAAAGCGGCGCTATGCGAGCGGTCACCGAGATCGAGACGGTCAGCTCGCACACTGCCGTTTCGGTCCTCGACGGCCGCGACGGCATCGGCCAGGTCGTCACGCACCGCGCCGTCACCGCCGCTGGCAATTCAGCCAACAAGTACGGAGTGGGAGTGGTCGCCGTCCGCAACAGCAACCACTTCGGCACCGCCGCCTACTGGACTCGCATCCTGGCCGAGCGGGGTTGTGTCGGCATCCTCATCACCAACGGCAGCCCGGCGATGGCTCCGTGGGGCGGTGTCGAGAAGTTGGTGGGCGCCAACCCGTGGTCGATCGCGGTCCCCGGTGGACGTCACGACACGGTCGTCTTGGACATCGCCAACATTGGTGTGGCACGAGGGAAGGTGTATGCCGCACGAGAACGCGGACAGCGGCTGTCCGAGGGGTGGGCCATCGACGCGTCCGGGATGCCCACCACCGACCCGCAAGCCGCGATCGACGGGCTCCTTCTGCCCATGGCCGGCCACAAGGGCTACGCCATCTCGTTCATGATGGACGTGCTCTCCGGCGTGCTCACCGGAAGCTCGTTTGGCGCCGACGTCGTCGGGCCCTACGTTCCCGACCAGCGCAGCGGGTGCGGCCATCTGGTGATCGCCATCGACATTGCGGCCATCATGCCGCGCGAGCGGTTTGTGGAACGCATGGATCAACTGATTACGACGATCAAGGAATCCCGCACTGCTCCCGGCCAGGAAATCCTCGTACCCGGCGAGCTGGAAAACCGCGCTGTCACAGCAGCGGCCGGCAAAGTGCCGCTGCCCGCCAAGACGATCGAGGAACTCAACATGCTCGCCGCGGCCTGTGCCGTCGGCGCTCTATCACCGGAGCTCTGATGTACACACTCTTCGTCACCCTTGATGTTCCCCCCGACAGGCTCGA
>JBKOYU010000878.1:0-3057 GCA_046725575.1 Actinomycetota bacterium
GCCTGATCCTCGCATGGCCCGGCACATCAATCCTGGTGGCGTCGACCATGTTCGGCGTTTACCTTTTGGTGTCGGGATTCGCGGGAGTGGCGATGTCGTTTACCCTGCCCGAATCTGCAGGCATGCGCGTGATGCTGTTCATCAGCGGTGTGCTGTCAGTGATCCTGGCGGTCTTGTGCTTGCGCAACTTCGGCAACCCATATCCGGTCTTGCTGTTGTCGATTTGGATCGGTGTCAGCTTTATTGTCCAAGGCTTCTCGATCGTGGCCGTCGCGATCAGCTACAAGGCGCTGCCCGCCCGCGGTTGGTACGGGGTACTTGGTGTCTTGTCGGTGATCGCCGGCGGTGTGATGCTCGCGTGGCCGTGGGACTCGATCGCTGTCCTTACTCTCTATGCCGGCATCTTGCTGGTCGTGATGGGGATCGTCCAGATCGCTCAGGGATTCGTGATGCGCAACGATTCCAAGACCGTCCGGGAGGTTGGAGACGTGGTGCGCCAACACTTTCACGAGGCCAAGAAGGCAAGCTGATGCAGTGACAGCTAATTGAGGATGAGGCTGGCTTGGGCGATCCGCAGCGCCGTTGATCGCCCAAGCCGCCGTTGGTTGTTGCGGCGATGTCGACGTCAGCGCGACCGGCGTCGGGATTGAGAGCCATTACTCCACCCGGCGCGTATCCCCTTGGCGGCGCCTTGAATTCCGCCAACGACACCTTTGGTCCAGGCTCTACCTGGCCGGCCCGCAATCGACTGACTACCTTTGCGCCAGCCGTTGCGGATCCCTTTGGTGACTCCCTGAGTACCGCTGATCAGACCCTCGACCGCGGCGCCAACGACCCTGCCAGCCACCGCTGCCGTGGCGTCGGCCATTCGGGACATCGCCTCACGCACGGGGACTCGCGCTCAATAACTCGTCTGCGTCGATGACGACGCATCCGAACCTGTCCTCAAAACGGCGCGAAATGTCCACGGGTAGGGACCCGTCCGCCGATACACAGATTCTCAGCGAAGAGAAATCCTCGTCGTTGTGGTGGGCTGCATCCAGCATTGCCTCGTACATCACCGGGACGCCTTCGAACACCGTGACGCGTTCGGTTGCGATCGTTTCCAGTGCCGTCGCTGGGTCGAACACCGGATCAAAGCTCGGCAACATGAGCGTCGACCCGGAGGATAGCGGGGCCAGCAGGCCGCATGTCATGCCCAACCGTTCAGTCATCGGTAGACATCCCATTACGACGTCGTTTTCGCCGAGGGGCAGTAATAGTCCTGCCGTCGCGGCCTGGCTGTGGGCAAGTTCTCCGTGGGTGAGCTGAACCGTATGGGGACCGGTCGCCTCGGCGATGGGCGAGACCACGGCGGCGTCGCTTGCGGCCCGACTCACTGGTTCGCTGCGACCGGGGAATCCGGCCATCAGTTGCGTGATCCCGTGCTTTCCGACCTCGACTGGTTGCGTACCGGCGGTGACGGCGGCAACTGTACGGGCAAGCGCGTGCCGCGGCGGAACGAACAACATTCTCGCGTCGGTGATCGTGAGGTAGAACTCCACCGCACGGGCGTGCAGCTCTGGATTCAGCGGTACCACGACACCGCCGGCCTGCATAACGCCATAGAACACCACCGCGAACTCGGGCCCGTTGGGCAGCATGACGCCCGCCCGGTCGCCTGGCTGTAGGCCACCATCGATGAGGTAGTCAGCGAACCGCGCGACGTCGTTGGCTAGCGCCGAATAGCTCGTGGTGGTGTCGTCATGCGCCAGGGCTCTGCCATCGGGGTGTTCGTAGGCGGACCGGGCTAGGTACACACTCAAGTTGGTCATTGCGACTCCCACGTCGATGACTCGGGCTGCCTAATCATCGGGCTACCGGGCTGCGGTGTCGATGGGCGTCGCGACAACGCGGATGCCCCACCGGTGTGCCGGGGAACAACGTCGCGGCGCTATTGCCGACCTACGCTCAATGTCGACGGTGTCCAACGGTATCGAGTCGCAGGTGATGGAGGTCGCATGATCCCCTTGTCCGATGGCATTGCGGCCCGTCGCTTTCCGATCGTCAACGTTGCGCTGATCGTTGCCAATGTCGCGGTCTTCGTGTTCTACGAACTGCCGAACTCCGCTGCGGCGGTCAACCAGGCGGCGTTCTATCCATGCGACGTCAATAGCGCCTGTCACATGGGCGGCCTACCTTGGGGCCTCGGCTGGATCACGGCGATGTTCATGCATGCCGGCTGGGATCACATCCTCGGCAACATGTTGTTCCTGGCCATCTTCGGCAAAAACGTCGAAGATGCATTCGGCCGGCTCGGCTATCTGATCTTCTACTTCTGTGGCGGATTCGCCGCAGCGATGATGCAGACTGGAATGACTCTGCTCTTCGGCTCCGCGTCCGACGCCCAGATACCAACCCTCGGTGCCAGCGGCGCGATCGCGGCAGTACTCGGCGCCTATTCCGTGCTCTATCCCAACTCACGCGTCCTCACCCTCGTTCTGTGGTTCCCCGTCAGAATCCCGGCGTGGCTTTTCCTCGGCGGTTGGTTCCTCTACCAATTCTTCGAAGGCAACAATTCACTAATTCATCCCGCCACTACCGGCGGCAGTGGTGTCGCGTTCTTCGCCCACGTCGGCGGTTTCGTCTTCGGGGTGATCGCCGCCAGGGTTCTCATCTCGGTCGGCCCAAGGGATAGGACGAGGTATGACGGATCTAATCGCGCATATCCGCGAAGTCATCGATCAGCACGGCAAGCGTGATCGTCATGACGATGGGGGACTCAGTTGTGACTGCGGAGCGACGCATCTATCTGACCACTCCGGCCATGTGGCGCAAGCGATTGTCAACCGGCTTGGACTGAGGCCGGAATCGGCCGACGACATCAAAAAGGCCGTCAGGGACAAAGTCCACTACGTCAGCGCATTGTTCGATGAAGAATTGACCGTATTCGAGGGTGCTGAATGACGAAGTTGCAATGGATCCCCGAAGGTGATATCTGTCGATTCATTTCCCTCATCCGTTGAATTGAGCTATCACCCATGAGATTTGGCCTTAACTGTGGTGGTGTTGGGCTTG
>JBKOYU010000742.1:0-2949 GCA_046725575.1 Actinomycetota bacterium
GATTCTGCGTGAGTTTCGCTGCCCCAGGCGGCCATTCGGGCATTGTGTTCTGCTTCACGGCGCAGCTGTTCCTCGAAGAGCGAGTACAGCACCACCGCGCCGACGCCGGCGTCAGCGAGCCGTCGGACCCCGTCGACGGTCCGGCTGAGCGGGGACGCCGAAGCCAGCAACGGATTGCGCAGCTCAAGTCCGAGGTAGCGCGTCGTCAGATTCATCAGCGTTCCTTGCGGGCGTCGGACGGGAATTCGTGGGCACCTTGAGAAGCCATGTTCTCGTAGGCCTTCCATCGCTGATCGACCGACTGCTGGGCCAACGCGAGCAGCCGCTCGGCCTCGTCCGGATCTGAGTTGACCAAAGCCCGGAAGCGCAGCTCGCGGTAGCGATAGTCGGCCAGCGAGATCCGCGGGCGGTGCGAGTCCAGCAGGAATGGGGTCTTCCCGGAGGCGCGCAGCATCGGGTCGTATCGCAGCAGCGGCCAGTGTCCGCTCGCGACGGCGCGGTATTGCTGGTCGAGGCCGTCGCGCATCTCGAAGCCGTGGGCGATGCAATGGCTGTACGCGATCACGATCGACGGCCCTTCGTAGGCTTCGGCTTCGCGGAACGCCTGAAGTGTCTGCTGCGGATCGGCGCCCATCGCGACCCGGGCCACATAGACGTTTCCATACGCAATCGCTTGCAGCGCAAGGTCTTTCCTCGGCACCGTCTTGCCGCCAGCGGCGAACTTCGCGACCGCACCCAAGGGTGTTGACTTGGACATCTGCCCGCCGGTGTTGGAGTAGACCTCGGTGTCGAGCACCAGCACGTTGATATTGCGGCCGCTGGCAAGGATGTGGTCGAGCCCGCCCGATCCGATGTCGTAGGCCCAACCGTCCCCGCCGACGATCCACACGCTGCGCCGGACGAGATGATCGAGCACACTGCGAAGTTCGTCGGCGGCCGCCGGGTCGAGCCGGTCCAGGCGCGCCTCGAGTTCGGCCACGCGTTCGCGCTGCGCGTGCAGTTCCGATTCCCGCACTTGTTGTGCGGCGAGGATGTCGTCGACCAGGTCGGTGCCAAGCACCTCGCGTAATCTGCCCACCAAATCTCGGGCCTGGTGCGTGTGCGCGTCGGCAGCGAGCCGCATGCCGAGGCCGAACTCGGCGTTGTCCTCGAACAGCGAGTTCGACCAGGCCGGCCCGCGCCCATCGGCGTTGGTGGTCCATGGTGTGGTGGGCAGATTCCCGCCGTAGATCGAGGAGCAGCCCGTCGCATTCGCGATCATCACACGGTCGCCGAACAGCTGCGACAGCTGACGGGGACGCAACAGAGCCTAAGTGACCCTTCGGTTGGCGCCTCAGTGAGGAACGGGCCGTGAGCACAACCGCACTTGCACAGAATGCACATGCCGACATCGACAAGTGGGATGCCGACCTCACCCGACGCGCAGTCGCGGCTCCCGCCGATCGACATCGCGGCCAAGTTCGGTGAGCAGCCCGACGTCGACGAGGTGGACGCGCACGTGCGATCCGTCATGCAGTCCGCGCCGACGCGGCTGGCCCACAGGCGCCGGTTCCCCGTACTGGGTTGACGCCTCCTGGGTCAGCGCGCGGCGTCGTTTAGCTCTGTTTACGAATCCCCGCACGACGGGAATACAGGGATTGTCGGCGCAAGGAGGCGAACGGTGCGCGTTGTTATCGATGTAGTCGGTTTGCGTAAGCATTTCGGGCATGTCCGCGCGCTCGACGGCTTGGACTTGCAGGTTGGCGAGGGTGAAATACACGGGTTTCTGGGGCCGAACGGCGCAGGCAAGACCACCACGCTACGGGTGCTGCTTGGCAGCGTTCGGGCGACGTCGGGACGCGCCACGGTGTTTGGCCGCGACCCTTGGACCGACGCCGTGGCCCTGCATCGCGACATTGCCTACGTCCCCGGCGATGTGACGTTGTGGCCGTCGCTGACCGGCGGTGAGACGATCGACCTCCTGGCGCGGATGCGCCGCGGCATCGACGAAAAGCGCCGTGCCGAGCTGATCAAACGCTTCGACCTCGACCCGAAGAAGAAGGCACGCACGTATTCAAAAGGCAATCGACAGAAGGTTTCGCTGATCTCTGCGCTGTCGTCCAACGCCCGGTTGCTGCTGCTCGACGAGCCCAGCAGCGGTTTGGATCCGTTGATGGAGCACGTGTTTCGGGAGTGTGTGACCGAAGCACGCGACCGCGGGGTCACGGTTCTGGTGTCGAGCCACATCCTGTCGGAGGTGGAGGCGCTGTGCGAGCGCGTCACGATCATCCGAGCCGGTAAGACGGTGGAGAGCGGCACACTGGAGTCCATGCGGCATCTCAGCCGCACCTCGATTACTGCAGAACTGCTCGGGGATCCCGGCGATCTGAGCCGGCTTAGAGGCGTGGAGGACATCAGAGTCGACGGTCGTACCCTGCACGCTCAGGTGGACTCGGAAAGCCTCGGCGAGCTGATCCGGGTGCTGGGCGATGTCGGGGTCCGTAGTCTGGTCAGCCAGCTGCCGACGCTCGAGGAACTGTTTCTGCGTCACTACGGCGTCGATGCCGACGCCATCGGGGCTGGGCGTGATGCAGCGGAGACGCTCGCATGAGCACCGAAACCCTCGCCCGCCCGGGGCACCGTCACGAACTGCCTCCGCAGGGAAGCGAATTCACTGGGACGCTGGGGTTGCTCCGCCTCTATCTTCGCCGCGATCGACTCGTACTACCGCTATGGGTGCTGCTGCTGTCGTTGCCCCTGGCCCCCGTTTACATCGACAGCATCGCCAAGCTCTACCCCACCGCGCAGGGGCGTGGACTGCTGGCGCACACCATCATGGCCAGTCCCGCTCAGCGCGCGCTTTACGGCAACATCTACAACGACAGCCTCGGCGCCGTAGGCATCTGGAAAGCCGGCCTGTTTCACACATTCATCGCCATCGCGGTCATCCTCACGGTTATCCGACACACC
>JBKOYU010000953.1:0-3773 GCA_046725575.1 Actinomycetota bacterium
ACCTGTACGTGCGCCACGGCCGGACTGTCGACGGCGGAAATCGCAACCCGGAGAACGGGAAGCGCCAGATCACGGAGAAACAGCAACACAACCAACGCGACCGTGATGCCGGCCGTCATGCCGCCGAGCCAGAAGACAAACAAATTGAGCACGGGACGTGGCTGGGTAAGCAAGAACGCCGTGATCCCGATGCGGACCGGGTCCATCGCTACAACAATTGACAGTACGACAACGGCGCTCCACATAGCCCACACCTATCGTCCGATGAATCTCGCGGTGCTGAACCGGAATGCCCTCATTTGTCATCCTCGGCCCGAGTAGGACAGACCCTCGGCCGGCGGCGCTGAGGGAGGCGTGAATTCACTACTGATCGGAAACCGCTCGTGCAGCCGCGCAAGCGGTTTGGGTGCCCACCAGTTGAACTCACCCATCACACGCATGAACGCCGGGACGAGCAACATGCGCACGAACGTTGCGTCTCCCAGAATCGCCAGTGTCAAGCCCAAACCGAACATCCGCATGAATGACACCTGGGCGGCGATCATCGCTGCGAAGGAGATCGACATGATCAATGCGGCGGCAGTGATCACCCGGCCGGTATGGGCGACGCCTTGCGCAACACTCTCGTCGTTGTCGGCCGGACGTTGGTCGGACGCCAGCCAGTATTCGTGGATCCGGGACACGAGAAACACCTCATAGTCCATCGACAGGCCGAACGCGATGCAGAACAACAGCGCGGGCATGGTGGCCACCAGCGTGCCCGTGGGGGTGGTACCCAATGCGCCGAGGTGCCCGTCCTGGAAGATCCACACCAAGGCGCCGAACGTTGCTGTCAGCGATAAGCCGTTGAGCAGCAGGGTTTTCAGCGGCAACACCACGCTGCCGGTTAGTCGGAACATCAGCACGAACGTGATCGCGGCGATGACGGTGAGGACCATGGGCAACCGAGAGGTGACGGCGCGGGCGGTGTCCTGGTTGGTCGCTGCGGTCCCGGTCAGAAGCGCGTGTCGACCTGCTGGACCGGGCACGGCAGCCAGCTCGTCGAGCTGCGTCTGCGAGGCCTGAGAGTACAGCGGGGCGCTGCTCGTGACGGTCAAGAATGCGCTTCCGTTGCGGACCCCGGTCGGTGCCGAGGGCGGTCCTACGTGGTCGCCGGCGACAAATGTGCCGTCCGGCGTCGAGACCGATGAGACGGCGTTCACCTGCGAGAGCTGCGTTGCGTAGCGGTCCCCCTCAGCGGGGGTGATACCGGAAACGTCGGGGATGACAATGGTGACGTTCGTGCCCAGGTTGTCCGCGAAATCGGTGCGGAGCTGATCACCGACCCGGCGCGCCGAGTTCGATGCCGGTAGTACGCGGTCGTCGGGCAGGCCCCACTTGGCTTGAGAAAACGGCAAACCCAGCGCGATCAGCAGCGCGGCACCGACGAGCAGGATCGGGATAGCCCGGCGCATCGCGAATTTCGCCAACCGATAGAAGAAGGTCCTCTCAACCGGATGCGAGACGGGTTCCGGCCGCCGCAGCAGTTGACGCACCAGCCGGTGCACATTCAGAGAATCCAATCGTGGGCCGAGCAGTGCAATGGCCGCCGGAGTCACTACGATCGCTGCGAAAGCTGCGAGTGCCACCACCGCAACGCCGGCGTAGGCGAATGACTTCAGGAAGTACATCGGGAACAGCGCCATCACCGACATCGACAACGCCACCGTCATCGACGAGAACAGCACGGTCCGCCCGGCGGTGGCCATCGTGCGCATCAGTGCCTCATCGCGGTCGGCGCCGTCGGCGAGCTCGTCGCGGAATCGGCTGAGAATCAGCAGCGTATAGTCGATCGCCAGCGCGAGCCCCGTCGCGATGGAGAGATTCAGCGCGAAGATTGAAATGTCCGTCGCGAAAGTCAGCGCGCGCATCACCGCCATCGAACCGAAAATCGCGAAGCCACCAACCGCTAAGGGCAGTGCCGCCGCCACCAGGCCGCCGAACACCCACACAAGCACCACAAAGCTCAAGGGGATCGCGATGAATTCCATGAGTTTGAGGTCGTTTTGGGTCTGGTGGTTGATTTGGGTTCCGGCTATCGCATCGCCGCCGGCGCGCACCGTCACGCCGTCGCGGTCGTGGACCAGTTCGGTGCTGAGCGTTTCGGCATGCTGCTGCGCGCCCTTCTCACCGCCGTTGATACCCGCGACGATCAGCCCGGTGTTGCCGTCCTTGCTGACCAACGACTTTGCCGCGGACGGCGGTGCGGTCCATGGCGAGACCACTTGTGTCACATAGGGGGAGTTGTGCAGTCGCGCCACGATGTCGGTACCGACGGCGCGAGCCGCACCGCCTTGCGCACCGCCTATGGAGCTGACGGTTATCAGCATCTGGGTGTCGCCCTGATGGAACCTATCGGCCAGTAGATGGGCGGCCTGTGCCGAATCTGCGGTCGGATCGTCAAAACCTCCTGGCGACAAGTCATTCGCCACGGGTATGCCGAACACCGCCGCGCCGGCCATGACGAGCAGCGCGACGGCGATGATCCGCCTCGGCGCTCGAATGGCCAGCCGAGCAATATTCTCTAACACATGTCCTCCACCCAGGATCCCTTTGGTGTGCTTTCCCACGATCAGCGCTTCGTACGGCGGGTTGCGACGGCGATTGATCCGATTCAGAACCGAATTACGGCACCCTCGATGGTGAGCCCCGGTCCGAACGTCAACAGCACGCCGTACTCTCCCCGGCGCGGCTTATCGACTCGAAGAATGTTTTCGAGTACCAGGAGCACCGTGGCCGAGGCGCAGTTTCCGGCGTTCGTAAGCACGTCCCAACTTGCCCGTAATTGCTCCGGCTGCAACGCCAGCTGTTTGCCGAGGACCCGCAGGATCTTCGGACCGCCGGGGTGGATTCCCCAGTGGCTGACATCGCTGGCCGACAGTCCCAGCGGCTGCAGGAGTTTGACAAGAAATTCTTCAATGTTCTCTTGAAGTGCGGTCGGTACGCCGGCGGCCAGCGTCATCCAGAATGACTGGTTGCCGATATTCAGGCTCATCATCTGGTGCTGGTCGTAGAGCTGCTCAGTGTGCGTGCGCAGGAACTGAATCCCGGCTCCGTCCGGCGCGGATCCCATCAGCATGGTCACGCTGGCATCGCCGAACAGCGCCTGCGTGATCAGTGATTCCATGGGATCTTCGTCGGGCATCGGGGTGTCGCGGACATGGGCGGAACTCAGTTCCGTGCAGTTGCAGATCACCAGCTCGTCGGGCCGTGCGGCCATGCTGTCCATGGCGACCTTGATGACGTTGAGCGCGGCATAGCAACCCATATGGCCGATGAAGGTCCGTCGCAGATCGGACCGCAGCTCGAGCTGTTTCGCCAACAGCAGGTCGGGACCGGGGTTGACGTAACCGGTCGAGCAGGCCATCACGAAGTTTCCGATGCGGCGCTTGTCGAACCCCTCGATCGCTTGGCTGACCGAACGAGACGCCACGTCGATGACGGCTTCGGCATGGGCAGCCATCCGGTCACCGGTTTGCAGGGCACAGGCGTCCCGCAGAGTATCCGGATCCCAGATGATGTGACGCTTTTGGACGCCGGTCGACTCGACGATTCGCTGTCCGAACCGAACCTGTGGGGTCATGTGCGAAAACAAGAGCTCCCAGCTGTCCTGCGCCGTCACCACGAACGGTGGATGCGCCGACGCCATGCCCAGCAGGGTGGGCCGCAATCGCACGGCGTTCGCCGTCGGCTGCGACGGAGCCGGTGCGCCGCCCGAGAGCTGTCTCTTATAC
>JBKOYU010000963.1:0-2066 GCA_046725575.1 Actinomycetota bacterium
GTTCGCCTCGGTGTCGATCGGGCCCGGCGCAATCGCGTTGATCCGGATGTTCATCCCACCCAGCTCGCGCGACAGTTGCTGGGTCAGGCCGTTGACGCCGACCTTGGCCAGCCCGTAGAAGTTCGCGTACATCCACGCCGCGGTTGACGATTGGTTGACGATCGCGCCGCCGCCGCGCTTGGCCATTTTCTTGTAGACCGCGCGGGTGCAGACCAGCGCGCCGTCCAGGTTCACGCTCATGAACTTCTTGTAGTAGTCCCAGTCCACTGTCAGCAGCAGATCCAGCTTCATGCCGCCGAAGATCGCGGCGTTGTTGACCAGGTAGTCGATGCCGCCGAACTCGGCGAGCGTGCGGTCGGCCATCGCCTTGGCCGAGTCGATATCGGAGACATCCACTGGCACGCTGATCGCCGTTCCGCCGTCGGCGACGATCTGCTTGGCCACCCGCTCGGCACCTTCGGTGTTGATATCGGCCACCACCACCGCGGCGCCCTCGCGGGCCAATGCCTCGGCGTAGGCCTGGCCGATGCCGCCACCGGATCCGGTGACGATCGCGACCTTCTCGTCGAACTGCCCCATGCTGTTCCTTTTCTAGGGGGTCGAGTGGCCGGTTAGTGCACGCTTTCAGCCCAACGGCGTGCCATAACTGGCCACTCGGCGTTACACCGCTGTCGCAATGGCTTTGGTTTCGGGGTACTCCTCGAAACCGGCGAGTCCCATTTCCCGGCCGATGCCGGATTGCTTGTATCCGCCGAATGGCATGTCGGCCGAGTACCACACCCCGCCGTTGACGTTGACGGTGCCGACGCGCATCCTCGCGGCGATGTCGGCGGCGCGACCGGGATCGGCAGAAAAGACGGTGCCCGACAGTCCGTACGGCGAGTCGTTGGCGATTCGCACCGCGTCGTCGTCGCCGTCGTGCGCGATCACCGTCAGCACCGGGCCGAAGATCTCTTCACGTGCAACCTTCGCGTTGTTGTCAAGCCCCGCAATGACGGTCGGCTCGATGAAGAAGCCGGTATCGCGGTCCGCGGGGCGACCGCCGCCGCAGGCGAACTTGCCGCCCTCGTCAATGGCCGAATCCAGGTAGCCCTGAACACAATCCCGCTGACGCGCCGAGATCAGCGGACCGCAGATCGTGCCGGCGTCGTTCGGGTCACCGGGCTTGAGCGAGCCCATCGTCGCCGCAGCAGCCTCAACGGCTTCGTCGTAGCGGGCCCGCGGCACCACGAGCCGGGTGGTGATCGCGCAGCCCTGTCCGGCGTGCATCGACGCGGTGAATGCGGACATCGAGCACGCGCCCGCCAGATCCGCATCGTCGAGCACGAGGAACGCCGACTTGCCTCCGAGTTCGAGGAAGACCTTCTTGAGCGTGGCGGACGCATCGGCCATCACCGCGCGTCCCGTCGCCGTCGACCCGGTGAACGAAACCATGTCCACCCGTGGGTCTTTCGACAGCAGCGCGCCGACGCCGTGGTCGCTGGAGGTGACGATGTTGAGCACGCCGGGCGGGATGTCGGTGTGCTCGATGATGAGCTCGCCGAGGATGGCCGCGCACCACGGCGTGTCCGGCGCGGGCTTGAGAACGACGGTATTGCCGGCCGCCAGCGCCGGGCCGAGCTTGGCCAGGTTGATCTGGTGCGGGAAGTTCCACGGGGTAATAGCACCCACTACGCCGACGGCCTCACGAACCACAGTGCGACGCGTGGGAATCCCCATCGGCTCGGCGATTCCGAAGTCGCTGGTCCATTGATATGACTCAGCCGTGTCCGCGCAGAAGCTCAGGTCGGCGACCGGGCCTTCCAGCTGAGCGGCGGAGGTGAGCATCCGCGGCGCGCCGACCTCCGCGATGGTGAGCTCGCGCAGTTCCTCGACGTGCTTGGTGAGCGCGTCCTGCAGCTGACGCACACACCGCACCCGTAATTCGGTGTTGGTCGACCAGTCGGTGTCGTCGAAGGCGCGACGGGCCGCCTCGATCGCCTGGCCCATGTCATCGGTGGTCGCGTCGGCGGCGACGCCGAGCACCTCTTCGGTGGCCGGGTTGATCGTCGGGAATGTGCCGCCGC
>JBKOYU010000032.1:0-2153 GCA_046725575.1 Actinomycetota bacterium
CCGCAGGACTCCGAAACTACCGCTGTGCGCGGCGCGCGAAATTACCCATGCTTCACCCGACCGGGCAAACGGGCCCCCACGGTGAAGATGTGTGAAAGCGACGAGCAGTATGTGCCGCTCAACGACGGAAACAACTGGAAGGGCGACCCGAACGCGACTTTGTCGGGCCAAGATATTCCTCAGTTGCCGCCGGGATCCCCGCCAGCACAGCCGGTACCGGGCGTCGCACCGCCGACGGCGCCAGCACCCCCACCGCTGGCGGTCGCCGAGTACGACCCGGCCACGGGGACCTACATCGGACCAGATGGGAAGGTCTACACCCAGGCCAACCTCGCGCAGACCACGCCGAAGGGCCAATCATGGCAGAACATGCTGATTCCACCGGGGAACTGAGGTGCCAACACCGCAATCGGGTGTGGTCAGAAAACAGCCTGGATCGCACTGTCGTGGTAGCTGTCTACGGACAGCCGCAATGAATCTCGGATACAACATATTTCGTGCAGAGCCGATCGGAGAGTGACATGGACCCCAACCCGGATTACGACGCCAGCGACGAACTGGAGTACGGCTTCAACTGGTTTGCCTGGATCTTGCGCGGCGTATATCCGCCGCCGGCTTACCCACCGGTATAGGACGATTCACGCAAAGTGATCATCAACGGCGCTGTTCTTTGGTGACCTTCAACGACATGGCCTCAAAATCCAAGGTGTCGGGTCCATTACCGGCCTCGCGCAGCTTGTGCTTCATGATCCGGCCAACAGCGTTGCGGGGCAACACGTCAAGGAACTCGACGTAGCGGGGGATGGCGAAGTACGGCAGATTGTTCTTGAAGAAGTCGAAAAGCTCCGTCGGATCTACGTCGGCATTCGTGACAATGCGTCGGACCGTTGATCCATTTCGCCGAATGTGAAGACGTCCTCGTCCATCGCGCAGCAGATGCGATCCGGCGTTGCAGCGGCGCGGGTACGCAGTAAGGTTCCAATATCGACACGCATCATCCCAAAAAGTCTAGTACGTCGGACGGCGAAGTGATATTAGTCATCGATTGAGCTTTCTCATCCACCTGATCTCCGGGTGCCGGGCGGGGTTGCGATCACCCCGAGTAGCGATAGTGGCACTTGCATTTCGAGACTCTGCGTCGTAGAAGTCGAAGGGCGACGACTGTGATCCAAATCGCGACCATGCAGCGGCCGTGGCCTGCTGCGTCACCGTGGCCTGGTGAACGCCGCTGGCTTCCTCGAAGGTTGTCCGATTTGGGCGAAATCCAGATCGCCTATCTGACCAATCTGCGCGACCAATGAGGTAACGCCTTGTCTCGCCCGGTTACTGGTGACTGTGCGTGTTCAACAGGCGAGCTACTACACCTGGTTCGGCAGGTTGACGAGAACTCTGAACATATTCGCCGGATTGGCCTACGCATAGCCGCGATTGAAAAATGTATGGCCTCATGCGAAGACGTACATTGAGATGACGAGCGCGCACACCGCGATGCAGTAGGTCTCGAACAGTCCTCGCAGAAGCATCGGCGCCTCACGCAATTCCATGAAGTACAGGCCGACGAATCTGACCTTGATGAAGGCGATGAGCAGGATGAGCACGCTTGCCAGGGTGTAACCGTTGGGGCCGAATCCATGGTCTGTCCCCAGCGTCCAGGACACCACGGTCGCCGCGATCAGGAATATCCAAACCGCGCTGGCGGGGGTGCGTAGCAATGCCGTCATCGTGTCACCTGACCAGGAATAGCAGCGGGAACAGGACCAGCCAGAGCACGTCAACCATGTGCCAGAAGCAGGCGCCACCTTCGAAGAAGGCCGTCTGGTTGGTGGACAATTCGGGCTTGCGCGCCAACAACCACAGCACGGTGAGCACCGCCATGCCGATCACGAGGTGGAATAGGTGCAGGCCGGTGAGCACGAAGTAAAGCAGGTAGAAGCCGTTGGTAGACGGCGTCTGGCCGGCGGCGATCCGTTCGTGGTACTCGAAGATCTTCACCACGATGAAGGCCAGACCACACAGGAATGAGCCGACGAGCAGACGCTGCGCGACCGTGCGTTGTGCCGATCTCACCGCGCGGATAGCCAGCAGCACCAGCAGGGAGCTGATGAGCAGAAACACCGTGTTGATCGCGCCGAGGTTCTTATTCAGCGTGGACG
>JBKOYU010000404.1:0-1967 GCA_046725575.1 Actinomycetota bacterium
GTTCGAGGGCACCCAGTGAGTCGAGGCCGTACCCGGAGAGCGGCCGGTCGGGGTCGACACTGCGACGCAGGATCAGGCTGACCTGATCGGAGATCAGACGCCGCAGCCGGGTGGGCCACTCGTCCAGCGGCAGGTCGTCGAGCTCGGCGCGCAGTTTGCTTGTGCCCGTTGCGCTTTGCGTGCTGAAGCGGAACGCTTCCGCAAACGGGCTGCGCTCGGCGAGGAGGGCCAACCACGGGGTGCCGGTGATCGGCGCGTAGCCGGTGTGGGCGCGGTTATGGCGCAGCAGCGTTTCGAATGCATAAGCGCCCTCGTCGGGGGCGATAGCAACATCGGAGCTCTCCGCCAAAGCGGTGGCGCGTCCGATCTGGGCCCAGGCACCCCACGCGATCGCGGTGGCCGGGAGGCCGTGTGCTCGGCGCCACAGGGTGAAGGCGTCCACCCAGCTGTTGGCCGCGGCGTAGGCACCCTGCCCCGGCGAGCCCACCAGCGTGGCCGCCGAGGAGAACGAGCAGAACCAGTCCAACGGCTGACCGGCGGTCGCGGAGTGCAAGTACCAAGCACCGTAAACCTTTGGCGCCCAGTCTCGCTCGATGAGCTCCTCGGTGATATTGGTCAGCGTGGCATCCTCGACCACCGCCGCCGCGTGCAGCACACCGCGCACCGGAAGCCCCGTGGCGGTCGCGGTGGCCACCAACCGCTGCGCAGTGCTTGGATCGGCGATGTCGCCGCACTCCACCACGACGTCGGCACCGATCGCGCGGATGCACTCGATCATCTCCAGCGCCTCGGCGGTCGGCTGCGAGCGCGAGGTCAGCACGATCCGCCCGCAGCCGGCCGCTGCCATCTTCTCGGCCAAGAACAGCCCAAGGCCCCCCAGCCCGCCGGTGATGACGTAGGCGCCGTCGCCGCGGAAGACCCGCGCCTGTGCCGGCGGCAGAACCACACGGCGGCGGCCTGTATTGGGGACGTCGAGTACAAGCTTGCCGGTGTGCTGGGCACCGCTCATCACCCGAATGGCGGTGGCGGCGTCGCTGAGCGGGTAGTGCGTGCTCTCCGGCATCGGCAGCACACCGTCAGCGGTGAGTTGGTACACCGTGGTCAACAAGTCTCGGAGCCGGTCCGGATGGCTGTACGAGAGCAACCCCAGGTCGACGGCGTAGAACGCGAGGTTGCGCCGGAACGGGAAGAGCCCCAACCGGGTGTCGCCGTAGATGTCGCGTTTGCCGATCTCGACGAATCGTCCACCGAGCGCTAGCAATTCGAGGCCCGCGCGCTGGGCGACGCCGGTGACCGAGTTGAGCACGACGTCCACGCCGTAGCCATCGGTGTCGCGGCGAATCTGGTCGGCGAACTCTATGCTTCGCGAGTCGTACACGTGCTCAATGCCCATGTCGCGCAACAGTTGTCTACGCTGCTCGCTGCCGGCGGTGGCGAAGATCTCGGCTCCCGCAGCGCGGGCGATGGCGATTGCCGCCTGTCCTACGCCCCCGGTCGCGGAATGTATCAACACCTTGTCGCCGCTGCTGATGCGGGCCAGCTCCTGTAGGCCGTACCAGGCGGTGGCATGCGCAGTGGTCACTGCTGCCGCCTGTTCGTCGGTCAGGCCGGCCGGCAGCGTGACCGTTCGGCCGGCGTCGCAGGTGATGAAGGTGCTCCAGCATCCGTCGGCGCAGACACCCCCGACATGGTCGCCCACCTTGTGAGCGGTCACATCGGGTCCGACCGCGGTCACCACCCCGCCGAAATCGGTCCCCAGTTGCGGCAGCCGCCCCTCGAAGGCGGGGTAACGACCGAACGCGACCAGCACGTCGGCGAAGTTGATACTCGACGCGCTGACCGCGATCTCGATCTGTCCCGGCCCTGGCGGAATCCGGTCGCAGGCAACGAGTTCCATCGTCTCCAGATCACCGGGCGTACGGATCTGCAGCCGCATGCCGTCGCACTCGGGGTCCGCGATGGTGGTT
>JBKOYU010000016.1:0-2910 GCA_046725575.1 Actinomycetota bacterium
GCGCCCAGTCATGTACCAAAGACCCATCTTTGGGCGCACCGGCGTTCAAATGCTTTACCCCCCTTACAGCATCATCGCCGACGTGCTGCTCAAACTCATGCGCCGCATCTAACCCACCGACATGAGCACGTGGACCCTAGACGAGTTGCATGGCGCGGTCGGTACGCATTTGGGCTACAGCGACTGGCACACCATCACCCAAGAACAGATCAATCAGTTCGCGGACGCCACCGGTGACCACCAATGGATACACACCGATCCGGAGAGAGCCGCCGATGGCCCCTTTGGAACCACGATCGCGCACGGATACCTTGTGCTATCGCATATCCCGCTATTCCTCAGCGAGGCTTTTCAGATAGCTGGATTGACGATGGGAATCAACTACGGCAGCAACAAGGTTCGCTACTCAGCACCTGTCGCCGTGGGGTCGAGGCTGCGCGGTGGTGTGGAGCTGATCGACATCACGCAACGCCCGAACGGGTCGATGGCTGTCATGCGGGTCACCGTGGAGCGCCAAGGGACCGAAAAGCCGGCGTGTGTGGCCGAGGTGGTATCGCTGCTGGTGCCGTGATGGAGTTGCCGCCGAAGCGGCAACGCGGTATCGATCGCCTCGCGTTTTAACAAGTGCTGGTGTCTCGAGACCGGGGGAGCGGTGTGCTGCGCTCATCGAGCCTTCCGTCCGGCCCGCCCGCAGCGATTCATCCGAGCCTGTCGGCGATTTCGGGTCGGACTGAGAGCGAGAATCGATCTGCTCGCCCAGCGCCAGTAGGTGAAGAGGGCTATTGCAGGCCTAACGGCCCGGCGAGTTCGGTGAGTGCGGGCACGAGCTTGTCAGGTGACGTCAGTACCTGTATCGGCACGTGATCCGCGCCCGCGTCCAGGTGCTGTTGCAGCCTCGCTGCGATGGCGTCTACCGTGCCGTGGGCGATGAAGGTGTCTACGAGGCGGTCGCTGCCGGGCCTGGCCACGTCTTGGTCAGTGAACCCCAGCCTCTTGAAGTTGTTGAGGGCATTGGTCAGGCTCAGGTACAGCTCAAGCCTGTCGCGGCCGACGGCGCGCGCCTCGTCGACGTTGGTGCTCAGCACCACCTTGTGCTCGGGTGCGAGGAACGCTTCGGGGCCGATCGACTCGCGCGCCTGGGCGGTGTGCTCGGGTGTCGTGAGATACGGATGTGCGCCCGCGCTGCGGCGTGCGGATAGTTTGAGCACCTGCGGCCCTACTGCGGCGAGGACGCGGCGACTCCTGGGTACGCCGTACTCGTCGAGCTTGTCGAGGTAGTCGTTGAGGGCGTCGATCGGCTTGCGGTAGGGCTGATTGGCCTCGGGGTGGCCCACGCCGATACCGAGCAGGAAGCGGCCGGGGTAGGCACCGTCGATGCGGTGAAAGGACTCAGCCACTGTCCCGACGGACCCGGTCCATATGTTCACGATGCCCGATGCCACTTGCAGAGTGGTCGTATTCGCAAGCATGGGTTCAACCCAATGAAGGTCTACGGCTGGCGAATTACCTACCCACACCGCGCCATAGCCCAGCGCCTCGATGTCCTTGGCTTCGGTTCGGCTCACTGGGTTGCCGAACACCCCGAACCGACCAAGGTCGGGCTTTTGCGCAGAAGTGGTCATAGTGACATCCCTTTCTTTGGGAGGCGTTGCCTCGTCGACAACAGTGCATATGGCGGTCTGCGCCACTAGCTCGGCGTGATCCGGCCATGACGGCATTGGTTGAGAATCGCTGTGTATTGCGGATTTCCTGCAGCCTTCGGATATAGCTTGCGCGCTGCGATCGCAACTGAACCTGGTTCCAGCTTCCGGGAACAGTCGCCGCGAGCGACCGCGCTTGATGGAATCACCTCACCGCCAGTGCATTAAGAGGCGAACCGACAGCACCTGTGATGGGCAGTGGCGGCGCGGAAAGCAAGAACTCGTAGACGCCGTCCTGGGCGCAGTCATTGCCGATCGCTTCGAGGTCCCAGATCTCACCGAACGGCATGCCCATGTGCACCAGCGCAACGATGTGCAGCGGCTGGAACAAGTCGACCTCGTTCGGTCGTACCTCGGCACCCCAGGTGTCCGTAGCGATGGCCGCGATGTCATGTTCGTACAGCCACGGCGCGGTGTGCAGCGACAGGCCCGGTGCGGGACCACCGTTGTAGTCGCCCCACTGTCCGCGGCGGGCCTCAAGCATGCCGGTGCGGACGATCACGCAGTCTCCCTTGCGTATTTCGACGCCCTGGGATTCGGCGGTGCGGTCGAGATCATCAGCCGTGATGGCGTAACCCGGTTCGAGATCGTCCACCCCGTGGTGGCGGGCCACGTCGAGCAGCACGCCGCGCATGACAAAACTCTCGCGGTGCTTGTCGATGCCGCACCGTTGCGCGCCCTGCGCGGTGACCGCGTCTGCCGGATAACCGTTGTACATCCGGCCGCGCCAGAAGATGTGGGCGAGCGCATCCCATTGACTCCCTGCCTGATTGGGCATCAATAAGACGTCGTCGGCGTACCCGAAGCCTTTTGCGTCGCCGAGGTCGCCGGGCAGCTTGTTTTGCGCACCCATCATGTAGTCGGTTCCGGTGGCGGTCATCACGTTGAGCGGGTTGGCCCGGATATCACCGGTCTGCGGGCCGCGCAGGTTATACGGCATGGTCATCGAGGTGACCTTGCCTTGACGGACCAATTGTGCTGCGGCGACGACCTGTTCGGGACCGACGTGGTTCAGCGTGCCGAGTTCGTCGTCGGCACCCCAGCGGCCCCAATTCGAATATCTCGCGATGTAGTCGATTACGACGTCGTCGCCCTCGAACGGGACTTCGACTTCCGGTGAGAGCGTCATGGCATGCACCTTTCGAGCGGCGCCGGGGGGTGCCATCGCACCCCTCCGGCTGCCACAGCGCGCCCGTTCCATCCCTACACC
>JBKOYU010000244.1:0-2853 GCA_046725575.1 Actinomycetota bacterium
GGCGTACTCGGCGTGAATGTCGTGACCCTCGAATGACACCGTGCCGGTCGTCGGGTGCGTGTAGCCGGCCACCAACCGCGCGAAGGTCGACTTGCCCGCACCCGAGGGGCCGATGACGGCCGTCAACATGCCAGGGCGTGCCGCGATCGAGATGTTGTCCAGCAGCGTCTTGTTGCCCTCGATGGTCCATGTGACGCCGTGCACTTCGAGGCCGCCTGTGCGGGTCGCCGCCTCGGTCTCGGTGCGGCGAGCCAGCGTGCCGCCGCGGAACACCAGGTCGACGTTGCCGATCGTGACGGTGTCGCCGTCGTTCAGCATCGCCGATTCGACGCGCGCGCCGTTGACGAAGGTGCCGTTGATGCTGCGCTCGTCGCGGATCTCGGTGCCGCTCGGACCGGGGATCAACGTCGCGTGGTGGCGCGACGCCAGCACGTCGGGGATGACGATGTCGTTGTCGGTTGCTCGCCCGATCTTGGTCGACCCCGGCGGGGCCTTGGCAGGGCCGCCGGGTCGCAGGATCTTCAGCATGCTCGTCGCGAGGTTGCCCTCGGACGTGCGCGGCGCGGCCGTCGGACCCATCTGGGTGACCGATTCCAGACTGGGAGAGGAGATCGACTGCTGCGACACCGGGGTCGGGCGGACGGGCTGCGGTGTGCTCGGCGGGTGCGACGGCGGGCCGCTCGGATAGGACTGCGGACCCGACGGGTATCGCGGCTGTGGTCCCGACGGATACACCGGCTGCTGCGGGTAAGGCGTGCTCGGCGGGCGCGACGTCGTCGGCGCCGGTGTTGGCTGCTGGGTCGGCCAGGATGGGCTGGGCCGCGACGCCACCGGCACCGACGTGGTGGGCGTCCTGCCCGCGGATCCCTGATGCCTGCCGACCTCGAACGTCAGGCCAGGGCCGTCGGGATTGCCGATGTTGACCTGTAGGCCGTCGTGAATGTCGACCGCAGGCACTCGGCGACCGTTGGCGTACATGCCGTTGAGGCTGCCGTTGTCGATCGCGACCCAGCGGCCCTGGTCGAATCGCAGCACAAGGTGGGCGCGCGAGATCAGCGGGTGTGCGACGCGGACGTCGGCGCGAAGGTCGCGGCCGACCACAACATCGTTGCCTGGCGCGAAGGAGCGCGTCGAGCCGTCGTACCGAACGGTCAACGCGGGCGGATTTGGTCGGCTCATCGGCACCGACTCTATCCGTCCCGCGGCCGGATGCACCGCTGGTCCGTGGGCGCGTCAGGACGTCGGCTCGATGCTCCATCTGGCGGTGTCGGTGATCTGTTGCAACACCGCGATCCGGTCTCCGCGCGTGGTGATGATGTGGGCGAACGCGGCGTCGACGGCCGAACCGCCGTCGCGGGCCGGACCCCAGTACCGGCCGAGCACCACCACCCGCTCATCGTCGACTTGCAAGTAGTCGAGCGGATCGACGTGCATGTCGTACACGGACGCGATGCGGGCCCATACGCCGGTGATCATGTCGACCGCGCCACGATGCTCGCCGCCGACGCCGTGCGGCATGCCGGCGCTGACGGTGCCGACGAAATAGTCTGTCAGCAAGCCCAATAGGGCCTGGCCGTCGCCGTATGCCATCGCGTCGTAGAGCCGCTGCGCGCAGGCACCTGATCGCGCGGCAGGCCATCCCCGCGAGTGCGGACGCGATCGTCGAACAATGCGCGCGGGCGCTTATAGCGCCCTAGCCGCGGTACGCATCCAACTTCGCCGCGTACTCGTCGAGCAGTCGCAGCGACTCGTCCGTCGGTTGCGTCGGCAGCAAGAGGGCAACCTGGTCGAAACCCAGATCGTCGACGGCGCGCCAGTAGTCGGGCTCCGCGGGAGTACCGAACATGGCCAACGGAACGTCATGGCCGGCGCCGTCGCGGATCTGGTCGATTCGCTTCTTCAGGTGTTCGGCGGGGAAGGGGTTGGAAATCCAGCCAGCCTTGTGCCTGATCACACGCTTGACCGTAGCGTCGGAATCGCCGCCGATGTAGATCGGGGGAAACGGCTTCTGGACGGGCTTGGGCCTGAGGTACGAGGCGTCGAAGTCGACGTACTTGCCGTGGTATTCGGCGGGGTCGTCGGTCCAGAGCGCCTTGATGGCTTCGATGCGTTCGTCCAGCAGTCGGCCGCGGCCCTTGGGGTCAGTGCCGTGGTTGCGCATCTCCTCGAGATTCCAGCCGGCGCCGACTCCGAAAATGAACCGGCCGCCGGAGATCAGGTCGATGCTCGCGGCCTCCTTCGCGGTGATGATGGGATCGCGCTGGATCAGCAGGGCAATTCCGGTGAAGAGTTCGATCCTCGATGTCACCGCGGCCGCCGCGGCGAGCGTGACGAACGGGTCCAGCGTGCGGTAGTACACCGGCGGCAGCTCGCCTCCGAGCGGGTACGGAGTTTCGCGGCTCGCCGGAATATGTGTGTGTTCGGCAATGACCAGTGAGTCGAAACCCCGGTCCTCGATCGCACGCGCGAGTGACACCGTGTCGATGCTGTCGTCGTTGACAAACGTGGAGATTCCGAATTTCATCGCTATCCTCATCCGTTGGCTACGCCCGGTACTGACATCCGATGCATCGAGCCTATTCCCGGGTGAGTTGGCGCTTGTACCGCCTCGTTAACCGATCGCGACCCGGTCCGGCGATCCCGTGACCACGCAGTGGGTGTGGCTGTAAATCGTCGCCATGCACTGATTGCAGTGCGTGCACCGGGAGAGCACCGAATGCGCGTCGCCGTCGGCCTGGATCCGGTTGATCAGGTCGGGTTCGGCCAGCAGCGCCCGGCCCATCGCGACGAAGTCGAAACCCTCGGCCATCGCGAGGTCGATGGTCTCGCGGTTGGTGATGCCCCCAAGCAGGA
>JBKOYU010000126.1:0-3052 GCA_046725575.1 Actinomycetota bacterium
ACCGAGGCGAACAAAAGCGTTGCCACCAAACGAATCTATTCGGTCGCCGACCATGTCGACTGGCTGCGACAGGTCTTTGCAGCCCTCGACCTCGCAAGCGCACGGGTCACGGGCCTGTCCTACGGCGGCTGGCTCGCCGCAGCTGGCGCTGCACGCACCGGAACGTGTCAGCCACCTCGTACTCCTCACTCCAGCCGCAACCCTGGCTCCACTCCCGCTCCAGTGGTGGGTCAAGATGATGACCCCGGTAGTTCTACGGTCGCCCCGAGGGGTCAGTCGCTTCCTGCAGTGGATGTCCAGCACTCCCGATGCGTCCACAGACCCGAGTGTCGACTTGATCGCTATGAGCATGCTGTCCAGTCGGCTCCGGCGAGTCACGCCACCGTCAGTGTTCACCGACGACCAGCTGCGCCGCATCACCATGCCGGTAACCGTCGTGATCGGGGACCGAGACGTCATCTATCGCGGCGGACCTGAGGCTGCCCTGGCGCGCGCAAAAGAATTCATCCCCAACGTGCGCACGCAACTGCTGCCAGGCGCCAACCACCTGCTTACCCTCGACTGCCCCGAGCGACTTATCACCGAAATATCCGCGGCCCTAGTGGCCTAATTCGTAGTACCTGGTTCTCAGGACTCCCAACAAACTAACCGACGCCGCAACCACCGTCGCGAACATGTAACCGACGCAGCGCCGCAGGTCAACGGCATAATCGTGGCCACGGCGGTCGGTAAATACGAGGATCTGCACTTCATTAACTTCCGGCACCGCAACGGCATTGATGTCTCGAATCACCTCAAAGGCCTCGCCAATGAAATGGCCGTCACATTTATCTACGTCGGCGTGCAGCTGGGCGAGAAAAGGTTTTTCGACGAGGGTCTAGTGGGTGAACAAGCCGCCTACGCCCAGACGAGTCGACGCGCCACCCGCTGCCCGGTCGCCCCGTTCGCGATCGACACCGACGCGGGAATGCGTGGCTGGATCAGCCTGCTCCGAGCGATGGAGAGCCACATCAAGCTGGCCGACGCGCGTCCGAGCATGCTCGTCGAGCAAGCGAAAGAGCTTCACCGCCGCACCCAGGGCCGCATCGCTTCATTGACTAATCTCCTCGACCGAGTGAGCTATCTGGCCATCACGTCGGGTGCTGAGACCATCACGGTCGAACTAATCGCCGCCACCACCATCGACAATGCCGCCCAAGTCCGCAGCCGCACAGCGTGAACAGCGGCCCCATCCGCGCCAGCTTCGCTCCATTCCCGGCTATGACATCAACCGGTGGCCCATCTGCGTACCGATCAGGCCCGACGAAACCATCCAGTCCTGGCTCATGCGGGGGGCGCTGCGCTACGGGATCACGCCGCGGGCGCTGCTGGCCACCGCAGGAGTCGACGAGCACATAGACCGGCCAGCACAATTCGCCGCCGCCGTCAGCCGACACACAGACCACCTGGCGCACCTGCTCGGTTGCGCCCCCGATGACGTGTGCCGCGGTACGACGTATCCATCCCAACACCGCACTCTCCGACTACGTCCAGCGGTATAAGGGCCTTCGGCGTGCCGTACTCGCGGGTTCCTCCTACTGCCCACAGTGTCTCGCCAAACCCGACCCGCACTGGAAATGCCAGTGGTCCAACGTATTCGCCCTTGCCTGTGTCGAACATTCGTGCCTGCTGGTCAGAGCATGCCCCCACTGCGGGGGACCTCCCTGGTCCACTACCGAATGGTTATCGAACCCGGCGAACTCACCATGCCGGTGCGCGATCCGACGGCGCCGCGGACCCGATGACCGGGTGGGGGTAGGCGCCCGGTTCTGCGACTACCACCTGCGCACCGTCGAGGTCTACGACGTCGACGCGGATTTGGTCAGGGCCCAACAATTCCTCACCGAACTGTGCGAACGATACTTCCTGGCTCCCGACAGCACGCTCACCATCACCGGTGTCGAGGTGACCGCCACCATCGCGTTCGACGCCATCTGCGAGCTGCTTGACGAATCACTGGACATTTTCACGCCGGGTTACGACCGCACGAAACTCCACCCAAGCGCTGCGTGACTGCCATGCAATCCTGTCCAGCCCCACCGCCACCGATGCCGCACGCACAGCTGACGACATTGGTCTGCTGAGCCCCGGCGGCACCATCACCCCGAACGGCCCGGACAACGTCATCCTGCGCCGGCCGCGCAACCCGTTACTGGCTGCGATCCGCATCCACGCCCTCGCGCCGTCGCTGAGTCCGACGACTCAACTCATGCTCGGCTGCGGCAGCCGCTGGCCGCGCTACCCGATTCGAGAAGCCGAAAAAGACGGGTTGGCTGCGGCTGCCCGAGCATCATCCCGAACTGCCCGAGCCAACCCCGGCATGGATCCCGCAAGTCTTGTGGCCCACCACAATCTGGCGCAGCAGCAGCACGGCACCGCCCGACATTGAGGCCGCAGCCCAGGCCATGGCACTGGCGAAAATGGGTGACGTTCGGTCGTGGAAGGTCATCGCGCTGGATCTCGGCTTGCCCAAAGACATGTCCACACCGGTCACCAGGTATTGGCGTCACATTGTTCGCAGCGGCCGATGGGGGGAGGCGCTCGCGTCACTGACCGCGTTGCGAGAACACCTCCGGCGCGATCCGCCGCCCATTGACTACCAGCTGCGCCGGATCATCGCCGACGAGCCCAGTCGCCTCGTTGGAGCCATCCACGAGGCCGGGTTCGACGCATCGAATGTGGACCGACACGACGTCCACGATGTGGTGCGCCGATTCTGGGAGCACTTCACCGGTGGTGACCTCGCCTATACGCCGCCGCCCTACGCGTTGCCGTCCACCGAACTTCAGCGATGGCGCAAGCAGACTGCGGCTATAGACGACACGTACGCGACGCTCTTTCAGGACGCATACGAATGCCTGCGACAGGCCAACGGCCTGCGCCCTCAGGGGCCACTGACGTGGCGGCCGCCTTGAACAGTGGGTGCAGACTCGCCATCCGCGGCGATCAATCCGGCGACAGCAGCCGCACCCGACGTGGTCTCGTACTGGCGAGCCGATCCTGCCGACCTCGT
>JBKOYU010000502.1:0-11229 GCA_046725575.1 Actinomycetota bacterium
GCCGAGACCTCGAAGTAGCGCTCGTACGGAATCCGGTTTGCCGGCACCACCTCATTGTGGCCGCGCCGACGCAGCGGCGCTCGGTCAGGTCGCGTCACGCGGGTGGATGTGTGTGGCGCGCCGGTGTCGAGCCACGTACCCGGGTCCGGCTACGCGGGTCTGTTGCGGGGTCGCGGTGATCGCCGGCCATGCACGAGTTGTCTAGTGTTCGGTGTCCGCGGATTGCTCAACCACCAGCAAGAGCTGCTCTACATCCCGGGCCGCACCGTGCATCACGCATCTGGGGGTACCGCGGCGACGGCAAGACTGACCTGTTGACCGAACTATCGCGCGATCTTGAGGAGGGGTGCGTGCGGCGTGGGGTTCGGCTGGTTAGGTTCCGTGCTCATGATCAGGGATGGGGATGTGCCGCGGGAGTTGGCCGGGCTGGTGGTGCCACCGCGGGGTTGTCTCGGGGCGAGCGGACATCTGTTCCAGCCTTATCGGCTCGTTGACGGTCACGGCTCGGTTGTCACCGCTGTTGCCGAGTTCTTCGCCGAGCTGACAGCGTGCGGGCGACCGGCGACGACGCAGCGTTCGTATGGCATGGATCTGCTGCGTTGGTTCCGGTTCTTGTGGGCGCTCGGGGTGCAGTGGGATCAGGCGACACGGGTCGAGGCGCGCGATTTCTGTCAGTCCGAGCGTTGACAAAGTGCGATCTGGGGTTCTGCACGCTGGCTGGCACCCTATTGTCCGTTAGCGCCGCCGCAACTGGAAAAGATGGTCGCCCGACGGTGGGTAAGCCGCGACAGCTAACTCTATTCGGCGGCCAACTGGTCGCTGTCGACGAAAACCAGACCGCCCGCGTCGAGCGCCACCGCCCATCTCCGCGCGGGGCCAACCATATGGTTCTCACCGATATCCACCGCATGCCCCGCCAGATCGCCGAAATCCTCGACCACAGTGCCGCGGACCTCGCCTTCCGTCCCCGGATATACACGCACCCGCACATTCACCGCCACGGGGCTGCCACCGGTATCGCCAGCCATCCCGCTAGCGCCTTTCATCCGTCTTCTCATCCGTCGTCACCCTAGGGCGTGCGGGTGAAGATAGTGGCGCAATTAGAGCACGACCAGCTAACGCCGTCCGGGCTTATGGTCCATGACACCACCCCGCCGACCCGGATCGGCAAAACCACCGTCCCGGCCTGCGTGGGTCGATCTTCGCGCAGGTCCGCCACGATGACCGGGTGGTGGCCATCGACGCCGACACCGCGTTCGGCAAGTTGGGTGCCCGGGTCGACCTGTACACGACCGGGTCGTACTGGGACCTAGCCGGGCCGCCGACGAGCACCTCGACACCTTCGCCGACGTGCGCTAGAGGTTCAGATGACCCGCCGCCGTCATGGCATCGCCTCGGCCCACCTCATGTGTCCCTCAAAGCCCAGCGATGTCGCCAGCGCGCGGTAGCGATCCCGATAGTCCCGGTAGGCGGTCTCGTCGCCGTGCGCCCGCGCCAGCAGCACTTGCAACCGCAGCAATAGGGGCTCGAGCAGCACGTAATCGGAATCGGTGAAGACTGAGGCGGCCCGCACTATTGCGGTCTGTGCTTCATTCAGATCGGCGTCGGTGCCGCGACGCAGCAGCGATTCCACCAAAGTCGTCACCGCAGGTCCGAGATAAGACACTGCAGGCCAGACGTAATCCACTCCGCGTTTGGCGAGTTCGTCGTCTACATATGCCCGATTTAGTTCGATGGCAGCGTCGAGATCTCCGGACCTGGCCTTCTCCCTTGCAAGGTAAATGTCGATGAACCGCAACACTGGATGACTGAAACGCTCGCGCAGGATGTCGTCGCGGATCTCCGCCGGCAGGGCAAGGCCAGCGGCACGCTCGGGGCCGTCCTCCCGATACACGAGCCGATACACGAGCGCGATGCCGCGGGCGGTTCGAGCCAAGTTCAGTGCCATATTGGCGCCTGACCGTGCCATCTCGAGCGTTTCAGCAGTGTCGCGCAGGGCTGTCTCGTCGGAGCACAATGCCCCTGACGTGCTCGACACCAGGTAGGTGTAGAAGATAACCCCGGAAAGAGTGGTTGCATCAACAGCACGGGCAATGGCTATACCTTCGCGGAAGTCGCCTTTCCAGCCTGGGTTTCCAAGCGCGCATCGGGCGGCGCCGCGAAAAGTGAGCGCGGAGGCCAACGGTGACCCGAGGACCAGATTGCCTTTCGTTGGATCGCCGTCGGCCAGGTCGATGACGCGCTGCGCCAACCGTGAGACTTCAGCGATGTCGGAAGCTTGGAACTTGGCGGCAATAGCCGCAAAAGAGAGTGCAACCGTCAACACGGGATCGCCGATCGACTCCAGCAGTTTGGGTGTGTTCGGAGGCAAGACGGGATGCCTCCCGATAGCGACCTTTGACGAATTGCTCCATTGCTAATCCCGCCATCCATTGGGTGGCGGTCCGACCGGCTGTTCGGTCTACTCTCGACCACATGACCGACGGGACCTGGTGGGACCACTGGGCCGACTGGATGATCGCCCGAGCCGGTGAGGAGCGCCGCGCCTCCAAGACTCCGGGCAGCCGGCGGCACCGGGTGCTGGGGCCCGCGCCGGGGATCTACGTGTTCGAGAAGGTTTGAGGTGGAGTCGGTCCGGGTGGATCAGTGGCTCTGGGCGGTACGGCTGTTCAAGACGCGGTCGGAGTCGACCGAGGCGTGCCGGGCCGGCCACGTGCGGGTCAACGGCGCACCGGTCAAGCCAGCGGCCAAGGTCCACGTCGGTGACCGGGTGACGGCCCAGGCCCACCAGCGGGAACGGATCTTGGAGGTCGTCGCCCTCATCAACAAGCGGGTGTCGGCCCCGTTGGCCGCCGAGTGCCTGGTCGACCACAGCCCGCCACCCCCGCCGAAGCACGAGTGGATGCCGGTGTTCCGGCGGGACCCGGGCACCGGACGTCCGACCAAACGGGACCGACGCCGCCTCGACGAGCTCCGTTCCGGCTGAGCCCCCGACGCCGTCAGGAAGCCTGGTCGAGGCGGGCCACGATCTCCGACCACACGGTGGCGTTGGCCCGCGCTGGCGCCGTGCGGGCGCGCGGGGTGAAGTTGGTGCCCGTCGCGGCGAGTTCGGCGTCCGAGCGAGACTTTCACCCGCTAATCCAATCCAGCTTTCAGGACGGAACATGGCGCGACTCTACCGAGATACCTAGCTGCCCACCATGGCGAGCGCTCCGGCCCGCTCAGCGCTTCGTGTTTTTGGAAGCCGTTCTACCAGAAGGCTTTCAGCGAGGCGGGACCCGCGGAGCATCCTGGTCGCGGGATGCCGTATCTCAGCTCGGGCCGGTATCCGACATCGATTGTTCCTCCGCCACAACAAGGCACCGACGAGCACCCGGCGAACGGGATGGCGGCCAGCACCGTGCTCAGCGCCGCGCTGCCGCCGGTGACGAGCGTGAAGTTGGTGAGCACCAGCCACAGGCTCGCGAGCAGACCGAGGCAGGCCAGCGCCGGTGCGAGCCGGGTCTGCCAGAAACGCCCGTCCGCCTGTTCGCGGTGGCGCATGAAGTAGACGAGCACGGCCACCGACGTGGTGAGGATCAGCAGCACCATGCCCACGGTCGCCACCTCGGCCAGTGAACCGAAAACCCCCACCAACGGGTCGATCCCAAGAATCGCGAGGATCGCCACGATCACCCCGGCGGTCACGGTTTGCACCAGCGACGAGAACGCCGGCGAGTGTGGCGATCGTGCACGGTGCACCCACCGACCGGTGCACCCACGCGATCGTGCACGGTGATCAGCTCCTGACTTCCGACTCAGATCCACGCTGGCGGCCCAACGGCCACGCCCCGGTGTGATTACTGGGCCGCTCACCTGGCCTTTTGGGAGGGCGGGACGCGAGCCGCAGCGTCGGACTCGTCTCCTACCCTCCGCTTGGCGTCGCGCGGAGCCGATGATTCCGCCGGCGACGCCGTCGGTCTGCTTCGCCGCGTCGACGTCGCCCTTTGGATGGCCGCCACCGACTCCAAGTAGCGGTTGGCGGAATCTGCGACCCCCGGTGCCGGCTCGCCGCGATCGTTCCTTTAGTTGAGGCGAGTCCAGGTCCGGATCCCACGCGCTACGCGAGCGCCGCGGCGTTGTCGCTAGTCACCACGGCCTTGATCGTGGCCGGACACCAGCGTGTCTTGCCACGGGCGGTGGGGATACCGTCGGCCATCAATCCGTCGGCGATCGCCTGAAACGTCCGGCCGAGCGCCTGGCCCTCGGCGAGCGATACCCCGACACCCGGCTTCGTCGCCGTTAACGAGGACGGCTCCCCCATCCGGCCGGAGACCTACTCGGCCGAATTCGCCCGGCTGGCGAAAGCCGCTGGCGTGCCGGCGATTCGGCTGCACGATGTCCGGCACACCGCGGCCACCATGCTCCCCGACAGCGGCACCACACCGTCGGCGACGGCCAAGTGGTTGGGTCACGACCCGGCCATCACGCTACGGGTGTACGGGCACGTCGACGACCGGTGAAACCGACTACCACCTGATGTGGCAGCTACCCAGGCAACCCGAGGCGGGACCGCTGCTACCACAGAGCGGCTGGCCCGTTGGCACATTATTCGCACAGCGGGGGGTTGACCGTCACGGCCAGTTACCCCCGTTTGACCTGGCAAACCGCTGGTGGGCGCGATAGGGATCGAACCTACGACCGCTGGTGTGTAAAACCAGAGCTCTACCACTGAGCTACGCGCCCCTTGCCGGGCAGGCTACAGCCCGACGACGTGCTGGTGGAAATCCGTCAACCCGATTGAAGCGCTTTGAGCGCGTCCGTCCACACGGATTGATCGCGCGGCTCCCCCGGCTGTTTCATCTCGGCGAACCGGATGATGCCCGAGCGGTCCACGACGAACGTGCCGCGGTTGGCGACGCCGGCGTGGTCGTTGAACACTCCGTAGGACTGCGCGACCGCGCCGTGTGGCCAGAAGTCGGACAGCACGGGGAAGGTGAAGCCGCTCTGAGACGCCCAGACCTTGTGGGTGGGCGGCGGACCGACCGAGATCGTCAGCGTGGCGGTGTCGTGGTTCTCATAGTCCGGCAGGTGGTCGCGGATCTCGTCCAGCTCACCCTGGCAGATGCCGGTGAACGCGAGCGGGAAGAACACCAGCAGCACGTTCTTGACGCCGCGGAAATTGCTCAGCGTGACGGGCTGGCCGTTCTGATCCTTGAGCGTGAAGTCCGGCGCCTCGGTACCGACGTCGAGCACTACTGTCGTTCCTTCCTCGCGCAAGCGCTCGTCAGCGCCTGCCCGCAGCCTTCGACTTCGGCTGCACCAACCGGCTGGCGATCCAGTCTCCGAGATTGGCCGACGACGTCTGCATCAGGCCTGCCGTCGGTGCGGATTCGGCGATCTCCGCGGGCAGCACGTGGCCGGGCTTGCCGGTCTTCGGGGTGACCACCCAGATCACGCCGTCGTCGGCGAGCGGGGTGATGGCATCCATCAAGTTGTCAACGAGATCGCCGTCGCCGTCGCGCCACCACAACAGCACCACGTCGATGACCTCGTCGGCGTCCTCGTCGAGCAGCTCGCCGCCGCATGCTTCTTCGATGTCGGCCCGGATGTCGTCGTCGACGTCCTCGTCCCAGCCCAACTCCTGCACAACCTGTTCTTTTTGGATGCCCAGTCTGCGGGCGTAGTTCGGGGCGTCGTCCGCCGCGACCACGGTCGGTCCTCCTTCAGCCAGCTCGGGCGCACGATGCGCTCGGCGATGTCCTGAGCCCTATCGTCGCACGGCGAGGCGCGAAGACCGACCACTGGCGGTCAGGTTCATCGATATGCCGCGTCGCACAGGTTCAGCGCGGTGGTCTTGGTGTCGTTCAGTTTGGTGATCGCCGCGTTGAACTCGTCCGGTCCGTAATTGCCTGCGATCGCGGTCGCCAGCCCCCGAGCAGCGTCGACCCAGGCGTTGAGCGCGTCGCGCAAGTTGGGGGTCAGCGTGTCGGACAAGCTGCGCGCGACCAGATCGGCGCTGTGGTTGAGCGCATCGATGGCGGGCGGCGCCTTGGCCCCTGCATCGGCGGCGTTCCGATTGAACGCGTCGACGTAGTTGTTCACCGCGGTGATCGCGTCGACGCTTGACGAACTCAACGCCTCACACGACGAGTGGATCGCCTGCGTGGTGAGGGACTCCTGGCGTTCGGACTCCCGCGAACTCGAGCTGGCGGCCGACTCCTCGATCGACGCCGACACCGACGCCCGATACACAGGTGCGTCGGCCCGATCGACCGTGGGAGTGCCCGACGTGACGCTGTTGCAGCCGACGATGATCATCGCCATGGCAGCCAGAGTGCCCATCACCAGGGCCGCGATCCGCAGTCGCTTGCGAGACAGCGCTCCGATCAGCACGGTCTGCAGACGTTACCGGTTTGGACCGGCGATCGCGGGTTCATTCCAGTCGGCACCCCCAGCGGTGCATGTGGGGCAGGATTGGAGAAGGATAGAGGCGCTTCACCGATCGTGAAGCAACCTAAACCGCCTAATAAGGAGCGGAAGTTGACCACCGAGTTCGTGCGCCAGGACCTGGCCCAAAACTCCAGCACCACAGCCGAACCCGATCGGGTTCGGGTGATCCGTGAAGGCGTCGCGTCGTATCTGCCCGATATCGATCCGGACGAGACGGCCGAATGGCTGGAGTCGTTCGACGAGTTGCTGGAGCGGTCGGGGCCTGCGCGGGCGCGCTACCTGATGTTGCGGTTGCTGGAACGCTCCGGCGAACAGCGGGTCGCCATCCCCGCGCTGACCTCGACCGACTACGTGAACACCATCCCGACCGAACTCGAGCCGTGGTTTCCCGGCGATGAGGATGTAGAGCGGCGCTACCGGGCGTGGATCCGATGGAACGCTGCCATCATGGTGCACCGGGCGCAGCACCCGGGAGTCGGTGTGGGAGGCCACATTTCGACCTACGCGTCGTCGGCGGCGCTGTACGAGGTCGGTTTCAACCACTTTTTCCGCGGTAAGGCTCATCCGGGCGGCGGCGATCACGTGTTCATCCAGGGCCACGCCTCGCCGGGCATTTACGCACGCGCGTTCCTCGAGGGCCGGCTAACGGCCGACCAGTTGGACGGCTTCCGTCAGGAGCACAGCCATCCCGGCGGCGGGCTGCCGTCCTACCCGCACCCGCGGCTGATGCCGGACTTCTGGGAATTCCCCACGGTGTCCATGGGCCTCGGCCCGATGAACGCGATCTACCAGGCCCGGTTCAATCACTACCTGCATGACCGAGGCATCAAGGACACCTCCGACCAGCATGTGTGGGCCTTCCTCGGCGACGGCGAGATGGACGAGCCGGAGAGCCGCGGCCTGATTCAGGTGGGCGCCAACGAGGGCCTGGACAACCTGACCTTCGTGATCAACTGCAACCTGCAGCGCCTCGACGGTCCGGTCCGCGGCAACGGCAAGATCATCCAGGAACTGGAGTCGTTCTTCCGAGGAGCGGGCTGGAACGTCATCAAAGTGGTGTGGGGCCGCGAATGGGATGCGCTGCTGCATGCCGACCGCGACGGCGCGCTGGTGAACCTGATGAACACCACTCCCGACGGTGACTATCAGACCTACAAGGCCAATGACGGGGCCTACGTCCGCGACCACTTCTTCGGGCGTGACCCGCGCACGAAGCAATTGGTGGAGAAGATGTCGGACACCGAGATCTGGAACCTCAAGCGCGGCGGCCACGACTACCGCAAGGTCTACGCCGCCTATCGCGCGGCGACGGAGCACAAAGGCCAGCCGACGGTGATCCTGGCCAAGACCATCAAGGGCTACTCGTTGGGCGCCCATTTCGAGGGCCGCAACGCCACGCATCAGATGAAAAAGCTTGCGTTGCAAGACCTCAAGTACTTCCGCGATGCGATCAGGATCCCGATCAGCGACGAGGAACTCGAGAAGAACCCCTATCTGCCGCCCTATTACCACCCCGGCCCGGAGGCCCCCGAGATCCGCTACATGCTCGAACGTCGCCGCGCGCTGGGCGGTTTCGTGCCGGAGCGCCGCACCAAGTCCAAGGCGCTGACGCTGCCGGGCCGCGATACCTACAAGGCGCTGAAGAAGGGCTCGGGTCACCAAGAGGTCGCCACCACCATGGCGACGGTGCGCACATTCAAGGAACTGTTGCGGGACAAGGAAATTGGCAAGCGTATCGTGCCGATCATCCCGGACGAGGCGCGCACGTTCGGCATGGACTCGTGGTTCCCCAGCCTCAAGATCTACAACCGTAACGGCCAGCTGTACACCTCGGTTGACGCCGAGCTGATGCTGGCCTACAAGGAGAGCGAAATCGGCCAGATCCTGCACGAGGGCATCAACGAGGCCGGGTCGACGGCGTCGTTCGCTGCCGCGGGCTCGTCATACGCCACGCACAACGAGCCGATGATCCCGGTCTACATCTTCTATTCGATGTTCGGGTTCCAGCGCACCGGCGACGGGTTCTGGGCGGCGGCCGACCAGATGGCCCGCGGGTTCGTTCTCGGTGCCACCGCCGGCCGCACCACCCTGACCGGTGAGGGCCTACAGCACGCCGACGGGCACTCACTGCTGCTGGCGGCCAGCAACCCGGCCGTGGTCGCCTACGACCCGGCGTTCGCCTACGAGATCGCCTACATCGTCGAAAGCGGCCTGCACCGCATGTACGGCGAGAACCCGGAGAACGTCTTCTTCTACATGACGATCTACAACGAGCCCTACGTCCAGCCCGCCGAGCCGGCGGGGCTCGACGTGGAGGGCCTGCTGCGCGGCATCTACCGCTACCGGCAGGCGCCGGAGAAGCGCACACACGTAGCGCAGATCCTCGCCTCCGGCGTCGCCATGCCCGAAGCGCTGCGAGCGGCCGACCTGCTCGCCGATGAATGGGACGTCGCCGCCGACGTCTGGTCGGTGACCAGTTGGGGCGAGCTCAACCGTGACGGCGTGGCAATAGAGAAGGAACGGCTGCGCCACCCCGAGCGACCGGCGGGTACGCCGTTCGTCACCAAGGCGCTGGCCGACGCCGCCGGCCCGGTGGTCGCGGTCTCCGACTGGATGCGCGCAGTCTCCGAACAGATCAGGCCCTGGGTGCCGGGCACCTATATCACGCTGGGCACCGACGGCTTCGGGTTCTCCGACACCCGCCCCGCGGCGCGGCGGTACTTCAATACCGACGCGGAGTCAGTCGTCGTCGGCGTGCTCGAGGGCCTCGCCCGCGACGGGAACATCGATGAATCGGTCGCGGTCGAGGCGGCCCGCAAGTACAAGATCGACGACGTGATGGCCGCGCCCGAACAGACGTCGGACCCGGGCGTCGCCTGACCCCAGCGGCGTCGTTGGAGGAAACTGACAGCGCAATGGCGTAGCTTTTAGGGATGCCCGACAATCGGTTCATCCCGCCGAAGTCCACGGTCGAGGTGCTGGAGACGGTGCCGGACTCGGTGCTGCGCCGGTTGAGCCAGTACTCCGGGCGGCTGGCGACCGAAGCGGTGCGTGCCATGGAGGAGCGGCTGCCGTTCTTCGGCGATCTGGAGGCGTCGCAGCGGGCCAGCGTGCAACTGGTGGTGCAGACCGCGGTGGTCAACTTCGTGGAGTGGATGCGCAATCCGCAGAGCAACGTCGGATACACGGCGCAGGCGTTCGAGGTGGTCCCCCAAGATCTGCGGCGGCGCATCGCGCTGCGCCAGTCGGTGGAGATGGTGCGAATCACCATGGAGTTCTTCGAGGAAGTGGTGCCGCTGCTGGCCCGCTCGGAGGAGCAGTTGACCGCGCTGACGGCCGGAATCCTCCGCTACAGCAGGGATTTGGCGTTCGCCGCGGCCACCGCCTACGCCGACCAGGCCGAGGCGCGCGGCGCGTGGGACACCCGGATGGAGGCCAACGTCGTCGACGCCGTGGTCCGCGGCGACACCGGTCCCGAGTTGCAGTCGCAGGCCGCCGCGCTGAACTGGGACGCGACCGCGCCCGCCACCGTGATCGTCGGGCTGCCCCAACCGGACCGCATCGACCTCGCCAGCGACGACGTCCACGACGTCGTCGACCGTAACGGCCGCGCCGCCCTATCGGATGTGCACGGCACCTGGTTGGTGGCCATCATCTCGGGCTCGCTCGCGCCGACCGACCGCTTCCTTGCCGAGTTGCTCGGGGCCTTTGCCGAGGGGCCGGTGGTGATTGGACCGACGGCGCCGACGCTGAACGCCGCGCACATCAGCGCCACCGAGGCGATCGCCGGAATGAACGCCGTCGCGGGCTGGACCGGGGCGCCACGGCCGGTATCGGCGCGGGAATTGCTGCCCGAACGCGCGCTGCTGGGCGATGTGACCGCGATCTCAGCGCTGGAAGCCGAGGTGATGCGCCCGCTGGCCGACGCCGGGCCTGCACTCACCGAGACACTCGACGCATATCTGGACTCCGGCGGCGCGATCGAGGCCTGCGCCCGCAAATTGTTCGTTCATCCAAATACCGTCCGTTACCGGCTGAAACGTATCGCCGACTTCACCGGCCGCGATCCCACGCTTCCGCGCGATGCGTACGTGCTACGCGTCGCAGCGACGGTGGGCCGACTGGCCCGTCAGGCACACCACCCCATCACGTCAAATGCGACGTCCGCACTGATCCCGACCGGCCGTGGGGGACCACAAGGAGCGCATCGCGCCGGGTAACAGGTTGCGGAGCGGTATCGATGGAGTCGCATCACATGCTGTTTTGTGGAGCCCCTACAAAAACATAAGACGAGGTTCATAATCTCTTACACCGCGCAAAACCGTCTTCACAGTGTTCTCTTAATGAGTGCTTGCATTGCTTGCGCCCGGACAGGGCTCCCAGACTCCCGGCATGCTCGCCGCGTGGCTCGAGCTGCCCGGCGCTGCCGAGCGTCTCGCTGCCTGGTCGGAGATCAGCGGCCTGGACCTGGTGCGCCTGGGCACCACCGCGACCGCCGAGGAGATCACCGACACCGCTGTGACCCAGCCGCTCGTGGTGGCCGCGACGCTGCTGGCCCACGAGGAACTGACCCGGCGCGGGCTGCTGGCGGGTAAGGACACTGTGGTGGCCGGCCATTCGGTCGGCGAGATCGCGGCCTATGCGATCGCCGGTGTCATCTCCGCCGACGACGCCGTCAAGCTGGCCGCCACCCGCGGCGCGGAGATGGCCAAGGCCTGCGCGCTGGAGCCGACCGGGATGTCCGCGGTGCTCGGTGGCGACGAGGCCGAGGTGCTGGCCCGCCTCGAGGCGCTGGAT
>JBKOYU010000631.1:0-4128 GCA_046725575.1 Actinomycetota bacterium
CGGTAGCCGAGGCCGCTGGAACCAGCCGCAAAACGGTGTTTACCGCGGTCGGAGGCAAGCTCGAGCTGCTCAAGCTCGCGCTGGATTGGGCGGTCGCCGGCGACGACCAGACGGTCGCACTGTCCGACCGCGCCGCGATCAGGCGGTGGATGGACCAACCCGATCCACGCGGTGTGCTGACCGGACTCGCAGGCATGCTCGCCGAGATCGGCGCGCGCGTCGGGCCGCTGTACGGCGCACTGGAGGTTGCTGCCGGCATGGACCCCGCCGCGCGTGAGCTCGTCGAGGAGTCGCAGCAACGACGTCTGGACGATGCACGCAAGGTGGTCCGGCGGCTTCGTGAGCTCAAGGCACTCACCGCTCGGATCACGCACCAGGAGGCCGTCGACCTGGTCTGGCTCGCGATGGATCCCGCGCTCTTCGACCGGCTGGTTCGGCTGCGGCGCTGGACTAGCAGCCGGTTCGCGGAATGGCTGGCAGGCATGCTGTGCGGGCAACTACTGGGCTGAGGACCGGTTTGCGTGCCCGGTCGGCGGGCACCCTACTGTCATGCAATCTGAACACTTTCGAACGCTGTTGACCTCACGGGGCCCGTACGGATCGGTCTACTTCGAGGATTCGCATGACACCGAGGACGCGAACGCTCAGATCGAGCTCAAGTGGCGAGGTCTACGGGAGCAGCTCGAACGACAGGGAGCAGACCCCGCCCTCACCGACAGGATCGAACGGGCCATCGCCGAAACGCACCCGGCGGTGGGCCGGGGCGGCCGGGCGGTGGTCGCAAGCGCCGACGGCGTGCTGGTCAACGAGCACCTCGTCCGGCCCACCGGTCTCGAGGTGAGGGTGTCTCCGCTGCCCTACATCGTTCCGGTGGTCGCGCACGGCGTCGAACATCCCACCTACGTCGTGGTGGCCGTCGACCACGCCGGCGGCGACTTCGTGGTACACCACGACCGCACCGTTGTCACGGAAACAGTGGACGGCGGAGGCTATCCGGTGCATAAGGCGTCCAGCGCTGAGACGCCCGGTTTTGGCGATCCGCAGCCACGGACGGAGGAAGCCCGGCGCAAGAATGTCCGCGCGGTTGCGGACCGGCTGACGTCGATCGTCGACGACGTGGCACCCGAGATCGTGTTCGTCGTCGGCGAGGTCCGGTCCCGCAACGACCTCGTCGGCGAGCTGCCCGAACGGGTCAGGCCGCGAGTCGTGCAGCTGCGAACCGGCGCCCGGCACAGCGGATTCGACGACAGACAACTGCACGACGAGATCGACGGAGAGTTCGAGCGACGCCGACTCGCCGCGATTGACGATGCGGCACAACGCTTTCAAGCCGAGATAGGACGCGGATCGGGATTGGCGACCGAGGGCCTTGCGGGAGTGACCGCCGCGCTACGGGCCGGTGCTGTCGAGACGCTGATCATCGGCGACATCGGAAATGCCACCGTGGTCGCGGGCGACGATCTGGCCACCGTCGCGCCGAATGAGAACGTGCTGTCAGAGTTGGGTGCGGCGCCGACGCAGGTGCTGCGCGCAGATGAGGCGTTGCCCATGCTCGCCGTGTCCACTGGTGCGTCGCTGGTTCGCACCGACGAACGCATTGCGCCCGCCGACGGCGTCGGCGCGCTGCTGCGCTACCCGTTGCGCTGATCAGGGGGCGGCGGCGACACCTAAACCGAATGCTTTGCCACCACCGCTGTCAGGCGTAGCCTGACAGGCACGTGTCAGGAGACGCCTGACAGCGGGCGGAGGCGATTATGCCGACGATGACGTCCGAAACGCGCTGCTCGTTCTGCGCCAAGCCGCACACCGAGGTCGCCAAGCTCGTCGCGGGGCCCGGCATCTACATCTGCGACGGATGCGTCAACCTGTGCGTGGATGTCATCGCCGAGGCGATGCAGGTGCAACCGCCGCCGTCGCTGCCCGACTGGGCCGCAATGTCGGATGATGAACTGCTGCAACGGATTCCGTTCATCGCAGCATCAGCCGCCAACATAGAGGCCGAGCTCCGCGATCGCGTTCACGAACTGCGCGACCGCGGCGTCTCCTGGGCGCGCATCGGATCCGCATTGGGCATGACGCGCCAGTCGGCCTGGGAGCGGTTCTCGCCCGCGACTACTTGACGATCAGTGTGCCGTGCATGGAGGGGTGATATGTGCAGTGGAACGCGTATTCGCCCGGTTCGGTCGGCGCGGTGAGCGTGCCTTGCTCCTTGCCTTCCACCTCGACGTCGAACTTGCCCGCCGTGTCCGAGGTCACCGAATGCTCGGCAGAGTCGTCGTTCTTGATCGTGATCTGTGCTCCCGGCGGCACCGTGATGGGTCCCCCGAAACTCATGTTCGCGATCGTGATCGTTGCCGCGCTGGCCGCGGCCGGTCCGCTCGTCGCTTCCGCGGTGGCCGTCGGGCTGGCGGTCATGGTCGCCGTCCCGGTCGCGCGCTCCTGGGTGGTGGTGTTGCTCGATCCGCCGCATGCCGTGGCCAACGCCGCGGCGAGACACATGGCGGCCCAGAACAAACCGAATCTCTTCATCGTGACCCCTCTCGATTGGACCCTCGCGTGATACACGATTATCGATCCGAATTGGTTCAAAGAAGGCCAAATTCGCTGTTTGGACGCCTTCCGTGGGATCCCAGAAGTAGCCGATGATTCGCGGTCATGCACCGATGACGGCGTCGTTGCCTGCGGCATATGCCTTGGGGGCCAACGGATTATGGCTTGCCACGGTCACGTGCGTCGGCGTCCGTGGTGCCTGACCGCTAGAGGGTCGCCGTTAGCGGGCCCATCGGCTGGCAGACGGGCTGCGGCGGATTGCCGGTGGTGGCGCATCCCCTACCTGTGGCGATGTACGTCGCTCCGGGCCGGTACGGCTGGTAGAACACCTGCGCCGTGAGAATTCCGTTCTGCTGCTGGCATTGGCCGGGGCCGTCACTGCCCTGCAATTGCACGCACGCGACTGTCAGATACGCGACGGAACGGTCACAGCCGGCCGGTGACAGCGTCGCCGTTACCGCCTTGGTGCCGGAAAGCTGCACGACCTGTGGCGGAGACAGCGTGTATGCGCACGGCGGCGGGCTTGGCTCGGCGCGAGCCACCGCCGCGGTTCCCGCGAGTGCCAACGCCACCGCTGCCGTGAGAACCATCGGCGACCGCATCATGCCTGGATGGTAGTTCACCGCAGGTGACGTTCATCGACGATGAACAGGCAGAGTGTGACCGCAAGAAACCCGGCTGGCAGCCAGATCGCGTGCACTCCCCACGCCCGACTGGCGATCGCGCCGATCAGCGCGCCGAAGCCGAACGCGAGGATCAGCGCGCCGTATACCCCGAACGCCCTGCGTGACTCCGCGTGCTTCTCGACGAATCCGTCGTATCCGGCCTCGACGAACCGCATCAGATTGCCGGTGGTGGCGACCGGTAGGTAGACGAGGTCGCCGATGTTGCGGAACAGCCCGATCTGCATCGCGGCGAGGAAGGAGATCGGCACGGTGACGTCGCTGTGTGGCACGGACGCTGGGACGAAGCCGATGATCGCGAGCGCGACGGCCTGGATGGCCATCGTCCAGACCAGCGGGCGGGGCACGAAGCGTTCCGCGCGCCCGGACTTGATGTGCGACGCCAGCGCGACGCCGGCTATGAACGCCAGCAGCGGCCACAGATGGGCCAGCGCTAACGTCCACTCCCGTTTCGAGGTGTCGATGGCGCCGAAGATCACGTTGGCGGTCTGGACGTTGGCGAATACCCCGCCGCGCGCGATGTAGGTGTGGGCGTCGAGGAAACCGTTGGCCAGGGTGAGCAGCAGGGCGAACCAAAGGCTTCGCGTTCGCTCGGTGTCCTCGGCCATTCGGCCAAAGTAGCGCGGCGCCTAGCCCGCGCCCAGCGCGTTGAGCATGCCCGCGGCCGACCGGGGCCAAGTGAACTGTTCGGCGCGCCTGCGTGCGCTGTTGCGGCGCAGCCGTTCCGGCCTGCTGATGATCGACGTGACCGCGCAGGCGATGGCCTCCGGGTCGTTGTCTGCGGTGGCTCCGCTGTCGGTGGTCAGTATCTCGGCGAGCGCAGACGTTCTGGACACCACGGCCGGTGTGCCGGAAGCCAGCGCCTCGAGGGCCGCCAATCCGAATGTCTCGTGTG
>JBKOYU010000875.1:0-2129 GCA_046725575.1 Actinomycetota bacterium
CGGCGGATCCATCATCATTCGCAACACGAATGCGCCTCGCGCTCGCACACCGTCGAGCAGGCCGACCACGGCGTCCACGCCGGGAGCCTATCCCGCCGCTGCCGGCGCGGATCACCAAGTCGCTGCTCGGCTACGGCGTCAATGCCGGCCCATCTACGTGCTGGTGGTCGCGGCCCAGATGGCGACCCGCGACGGATCGAATGCTCGCGGCATCGGGCGCGGCGTTGAAGTCACCCGTGATGATGGTCGGCAGCTCGCGGTGGTGACGGGCGTCCAGGTCGGTGAGTGCAACCGCTTGCTGTTCGCGCACCGCCTCTGCGTCGAGCCGCCACGCCGCCGTCGTCGCGATGAACAGGACCTCGCCTGCGTTCGGGATCGGAACCGTAACGGCCACGGTGCACCAGGGGACATCGGCCGCGCCGGAGACGCGCATGTCGAGCACTTCGACCGTGGTATGCGGCAAGCGCGTCGCGACGGCCGTGCCCCTGTAGCGGTCGGCAAACGGCGGCGTATACGCCATGGCGTCGCACTGGTGGGTGCCGTGCAATCCGGTGTCGGCAAGCAGTTCATTGAGCTGTACGCGGTCCGGGGCGTGGATGACCTCCTGGAAGGCCACCAAATCCGGGTCGATGCGACGTAGTTCGGTGTTGATGGCCTTGGTCCGTCGGGGATCGCCTTCGACGTTTTCGACGTTGAGGGTGAGCACTCGTAGGCGTCTCATTGGAGTCGGGTAGCCATCCGGACGGTCACGTATGCAGTCGGGACGGTCAACGATGGATCGTCTTCGCGGTTCCCGATTGACTTCTGGTCATGACTACAAGCCCGTTTGTGATCCTGACCTCCCTCGCCGCGCTGTTTTCGGCAGCTGCCGGTGGAATGATGTACGTGTTCTCCACATTCGTGATGCGCGGTCTGGGCCGCACTGGTCCCGTCGACGCGATCACCGCAATGCGTGGCATCAACGCTGAGGCGAACGCCAACCCGGCGTTTCTACTGGGGTACTTCGGCGCGACGATCCTGGCCCTTGTCGTCGGCGTGATCGCGGTGGTGCGCCTGAATCAGCCCGGCAGCTGGTGGGTGCTGATTGGCGCGATCTTCGGAATCCTCGGCGCGATCATCACTATGGTCTTCAACGTCCCACTCAACAATCACCTCGATACGGTGAACCCCGATGGACTGTCGGTGGCCGACGCGGCCCGCGAGTGGCAGGCGTACTTCTCGACCTGGACAGCGTGGAACCATGCGCGAACGGTCACCGGCTTCGTCGGCGCCGCGCTCATGCTGGTCGGGTTGCGCTACCGCTAGCCGCGCTGGATTGCCGAGGCCGACCTGCGGGTAGGCGATGGTCATGACCAAACTGAAGGGATTGCAGTTCACCGTTGTGGTGCTTATGGCCTTGGCACTCGTTCCCGTTGGTGCACACCTGCTGGCCCTGCCGAACAAAATCGATCTGCCGCAACAGGATTACTTCACGGTCCAGGCGATCTACCTCGGCTGGTGGCTCCCCTCCGGGATCATCCTGATCAGTGCGATCGTCGCCAGCCTGGTGCTGGCCATCAGGCTGCGTGGCGCCGGAACGCGGTTCTGGCTAGCTGTAGCAGGTTTCGTCTTGATCGCGTCGACGCTGGTGATCTTCTTCGTCTGGACGCAGCCGGCCAACACGGCCACCGCCAATTGGACCGTCGTCCCGGACAACTGGCAGGCGCTTCGCACCCAGTGGGAGTACTCCCACGCCACCAATGCGGTGCTGACATTCGCCGCGTTGTGCGCGGTGCTGGCTGCAACGGTGAGGGACCACGACGAACGCACCGCCGGAATGTCAGCTCGGCGGAGTGAAACCACCGGAGTCCGCTGACGACGGCGATGCCGGCGGCTTCGGCTGCTGGTACGCGGGCTGCGCAGGCCACTGCGGCGGGGGAGCGGCCGGTGGCGGCGGGCGCAGCCGGGCGAGTTCGCGGCGGTGCCGCTCGGCCAGCACCGCGGCCAGCACCAGTTGTGGCGGCACGCCGGGCGGGGGCGGCGGCGATATCTGGGCGACGACCTCGCCGGTGATCCGGTAGGCGATTTGATCGCGGACCCTTGGATCCAATTGCGATGCGCGGGAAAGGAACTGGCGAGCCAGCTCGGCC
>JBKOYU010000652.1:0-3716 GCA_046725575.1 Actinomycetota bacterium
GCGTTGCACGCGCCGGCTGAAGTACCAGGTCACCCCCAGCGCCGCTAAAGCGGACACCCCTAGCGCCACCGCGATGGATATCGCTGTGGCATAGGTGTAGGCCTCCTCGGCGTGCATCTGCTCACTCGACATAGCGGGCACGCCCGCGCGGTGCAAGTGTTCGCGAAACAACGGCGGCCCGACGACTGCCGCGACGATCCACGTCGTGGCGGCGCCCGCAACAAGCACCAAACTCTGAGCCAGCAGCAGGCGTACGCCGATCCCAGGCCGGCGCGACGGGTTCATTTCCCGCTTCCCATCCGGTATCCGACGCCGCGCACCGTGATGACGTAGCGCGGAGCGGCTGGATCGTCGCCAAGCTTGCGGCGCAAATGCCCGACGTGAACATCGACGAGGTGCTCGTTCCCCACCCACGACTCCGTCCATACGGCATCGAGGAGCTGCCTGCGGCTCAATACCACACCGGGCCGTGCCGACAGCGCGGCGAGCACGTCGAACTCCGTGCGGGTCAATGTAATCGGCTCATCGTCGATGAACACCTCCCGGCCCGCGACGTCGATCCGCAACGCGCCGAACACACGATCCGGCACCACGTCGGCGTCGGTCGCCGCGGACACCGTGCGTGGTCGGCGCAACATTGCGCGGATCCGCGCCACAAGCTCGCGGGGACTGAACGGTTTGGTCACGTAGTCGTCGGCGCCGACTGACAAGCCGATGATCGTGTCCATCTCGGTGTCGCGGGCGGTCAACATCACCACATAGGCGTCGGAGAACGTACGGAGTTGCCTGCACGCCTCCACACCGTCGATACCGGGTAGCGCCAGGTCAAGCACAACGACGTCAGGGTCGATCTCGCGGGCCAAGCTGACCGCGTCCTGCCCGTTGTGGGCGACGCTGACCTCGAAGTGCTCGCGCTCCAGGTAGCTGGCGACGACGTTCGCCAGGGGCACCTCGTCGTCGACGACCAACGCCCGGTACCCCGCCGAGTCGCCACCGAGAATCCGCTTCATGCCTCTCATGGTGCCCCGGTGCCGGCCGGTCACGGGCCAGCCTCATCAGAAGACGGCCCGGTCTTGAGCGAATCTTCACAAAACCCATACCGATTTCCTCGTACGCGCACTGCATCGTGAATATCGCGGGAAGGAGGCGACGGCGATGTGCACGGGCTGGGTGGTCGTGGCATTGGCGGTCGCCGTGTCATGGGCGGTACCGATCGCCACGACGCTCGCGCTCTTTCCAATAGGCTCCCGAACCCGCCACCGCAGAACCGGCGAACATGACTGAAAGCCCTTCTTTCCCAGGAAGAATCAGCCGCAGGGCCTTTATCGTTGGCGCGGCGGCCACAGCGTTGACGCTCGCAGCATGTACGCGCGATACGGCCGTGCGGATCCCCAACGACCGAATCGGGGCCGCGGAGGCGGCCCGGCCACACACCGGGCGCACGGTGGCCGTCGAGCTCACTCCTGGACCTGCGCAGCTCGACCTCGGCGGCACGCGCGCGGCCACGTTCGCATACGGCGACGCTCTGCCCGGCCCGTTGATCCGCGCCGATGTCGGCGATGAGCTCGCTGTAAACGTCAAGAACCGGCTCAGCCACTCGACGTCGGTGCATTGGCACGGCATCGCGTTGCGCAACGACATGGACGGTGCCTCGCCTGCAAGCCCCGACATCGAGCCCGGCACCGACTTCGTCTACCGGTTCACGGTGCCGCATCCGGGGACCTACTGGGCGCATCCGCACACTGGCCTGGACGCCGATACCGGACTGTATCTGCCGATTATCGTCGACGACCCAGCCGAGCCGGGCGACTATGACGCCGAATGGGTTGTGGTGCTGGATGATTGGACCGACGGCGTTGGCTCGACGCCGCAACAGGTATACGACGCATTGCGCGGGTCGTCAATGCCCGGAATGGGTGGTATGCACGATATGGACGGCATGCCGGGCATGATCGGAATGGGCAGCAGCACACTGCTGGGCGGCGACGCCGGCGACGTCAACTACCCGTACTACCTGATCAACGGGCGGATACCCGCGGCACCGACGACGTTCAGCGTGAAACCGGGGCAGCGGGTGCGGATCCGGATCATCAACGCCGGCTCCGACACCGCGTTCCGGGTGGCACTCAGCAGTCACCGGATGACGGTCACCCACACCGATGGCTTTCCCGTCCAGCCGACCGATGTCGATGCTGTGTTGGTGGGTATGGGTGAACGCTACGACGTGATCGTCACCGCCGGCGACGGCGTCTTCCCGCTCGTGGCCGTGGCGGAGGGCAAGAATGCCGTGGCGCGCGCGGTGCTCTCCACAGGGGCCGGGACCGCACCCGAAATCGGATTTCAGCCGCCCGAACTCAGCCGGGTCGTCGGCACCGTCGATATGTTCACTGCGACACCGGAGGTCGATCTGGGTTCGGCAGCGCCGGATATCGCGCTGTCCGCACAGTTGTCGGGCGGCATGATGAAGTACGACTGGAAGGTCAACGGACGATCGTTCTCCGAGACCGAGCCGCTAACGATCAGGCAGGGCCAACGAGCAACGTTGACGTTCAACAACATGTCGATGATGTGGCATCCGATGCATCTGCACGGCCACACTTTCCAGGTCATCGACGGCGACGGCAGCCGTGGCGCGCGCAAAGACACGGTCATGGTCCTGCCAATGCAGCGGCTCACCGTCGACATCGTTGCCGACAATCCCGGGGAGTGGATGCTGCACTGCCACAACACCTATCACCAGGAGGCCGGCATGATGACGAGCCTGAACTACGTGGTCTAAACGATGGCGGGTCACGTCTTGGCGGTCATCTCGACAACCATGAACCCGGCCAGGCCAAGCACCGCGGCCATCGGGTGCCCGAGCAGCAGATCTTGGTAGCCGACGATCTTCAGTCGGCCGAGGTGGGTGACCATGTGGACCACGGCCATGAGAGACCCGATGGCCACCAGTGCCCAGAGATTGACATATACCCCCATGGGGTATAGCGTCGGACATCAAGGCATCCGGTTGCAACGCAGGAGGGGGCCAGGCGTGATAGATGCGATCTTGCACGCGCTGAGCGTCGCGGGGTCCATGACGTGGGAGATCCTGTGGGCATTGATTCTGGGGTTCGCGCTGTCGGCGGTGGTGCAGGCAGTGGTGCGAAAGTCGACGATTGTGCGACTGCTTGGTGACGACCGGCCTCGCACGATAGGCATCGCGACAGGACTCGGTGCGGCGTCGTCTTCGTGTTCGTATGCGGCGGTGGCGCTGGCGCGTTCGCTGTTTCGCAAGGGCGCGAACTTCACCGCCGCGATGGCGTTCGAGATCGCGTCCACCAACATGGTCATCGAGCTGGGGATCATCCTTGCGCTGCTAATGGGTTGGCAGTTCACTGCGGCCGAGTTCGTCGGCGGACCCATCATGATCGTGTTGCTTGCGGTGCTGTTCCGGATCTTCGTGCGGTCCAGGCTGATCGACGAAGCGCGCAAACAGGCCGAGCGTGGCATCGCCGGGTCTATGGAGGGACACGCCGCGATGGACATGTCGGTTCCGACCAAAGGGTCCTTCTGGCGCAGGCTGTTCTCTCCGCAAGGGCTCACGGCCGTTTCCCATATTTACGTGATGGAATGGGCCGCGATCCTGCGCGACATCGTCCTTGGTCTGCTTATTGCGGGTGCCATCGCGGCCTGGGTCCCGGAAACGTTCTGGCAGAGCTTCTTTCTGACCGATCACC
>JBKOYU010001132.1:0-12844 GCA_046725575.1 Actinomycetota bacterium
GCTCTGCCGGATGGCGGCGCCGCCCTTCTCGGTGCGCGCGACGTCGTGCGGTTTGGCGGTGATCCAGGACGCGAACGCCCATGCGGCATCCGATGCGCCGGAGTTGGTGGGGATGGCCCAGCTCCAGGAGCCCAGCACCTGCTTGCCGCCTGGGATCGGGGCCAGCTTGAACTTGCCAGCCAGCGGACCCGAGCCGGGCTCGTTGAGCGCGGGCAGATTCCAGTTGTAGCTGATCATCGACGCGGCCTGGCCGCCCGACACGGACCGGAACGCCTCGTCGAAGGCCCAGTTGAGGCTGTTCGGCGGCGCCGCCGTGCGGTAGGTGTCGATATAGGCGTTCAGCGCCTGCTTGGCCTGTGGCGTGTTGAGCGTGATCTTGCCGTCGGCATCGTAGATCGATCCGCCGGCCGCGAACAGCCAGTTGCCCCACTCCTCGAAGATCTTGTAGCCGCGCTGCGGTTGCATCGCTATGCCCGCGCGGTTACCGGACTTGAGTGCCTTGGACGTTGCGACGAGCTGGTCGAGGCTGCCCGGAACCTGTTGGTGCGCCTGGGCCAGATCGTCGGTGTTGTACAGGTAGCCGAGCGCGTAGTTGTAGAACGGCACACCGTAACGCACGCCGCCGACGGTGGCGATCTCATTCAGCGCAGGGAAGAAGTCCTGTGGGTCGTAGTCGGTGGTGTCGTTGACCCGCGCGTCCAGCGATTGCAGGAACTTCGCGTTGGCGAAGTCAACCATCCACGGATTGTCGACGATGACCAAATCGTAAGTGGGGGAGGAGGACTGGAACGAAGAAACCAGCTTGTCCCTCATCTGGTCGTAGGTCAGCGTCTCGATGTCGACCTTGACGTTCGGGTAGTCCTTGTTGAACTCCGGCACCAGGGATTTCACGATGTCGGTGTCGGGCACGTTCTCCATCAGGATGCGAACCGTGCCGGAGGTGTCTTTCGGGACGTTGCCGACGCCGGTCGATTCCGGTTGCGCGGGCCCGCCGCCTCCGGCGCAGGCGCCGACGAGCAGCGCGATGACGGCGAGCACAACGACTATGGACGGTCGCCGCCGCCTGTCTGTGATAGTTGTCATTGCGGCACTGTTCCTTTCATCGGTGTTCCTCAACTTGTGGTTACGCTTTCGCCGCGGCCGCTGCGGGCGATCGCATGCGAGACTGCGGTGGTGACGTCCCCTAGCTCACGCCAGCGGGCGTAGGCGTCGTCGTAGACCTGCTTGCGCTGTGGGTCCGGGGCAACCGGCGGACCAAGCGTCACAAACCGACTGGCGTCGGCCCAGTCGTCGAGGGCGCCGGCCCCGATCGCCGCGATGATTGCGGCGCCCAGCGACGCGCCGGGATGCCCGATGACCGGGTGCACCTCGATGCCCAGCACATCGGCGTGAATCTGTTTCCACAGCGTGGATTTGGACCCGCCGTTCGTGATCATCGTCCTGGTCAACGGGATCGAGATGTCGGCGAACACGTCGACGTGGTGGCGGAATCCGAACGCGATGGCCTCCAGCACCGACCGGTACAAATCGGCGCGGGTGTGGCCGAGGTGCATGCCGGCGAAAACCCCACGCAGATCGGGATCGTGCAGCGGCGTCTTCTCGCCGAGAAAGTATGGGAGACACAGCACTTCGGCGGGTGCACGTTGTGCGGCCTCCGCGTCCAGCACGGCCAGATCCTCGCCACCGATGACCGCCTGAAACCAGCGGATCAGGCTGCCGCTGGTCGCCATGCAGCCGTTGGGCAGCCAACGCCCCGGCACCGGATGCGCGTCGAGATATAGCCGCTCGTCGGTCACTTGGACGTCACTCGCGACCAGAATGTCGCCCGCGCCACCGAGTTTCACCAACCCGTCACCAGGGTGATTGACCCCGGCTGCGTATGCCGACAGCACATGGTCGGCTCCGCCGACGATCAACGCCGTCCCTGCTTGCAGCCCGGTCCACTCGGCCGCCTCGGGACTCAGTGCACCGGCCTGGGTTCCCGGGTTCCGAACCGGGGGCAGCAGACCGGCGTCGAGATTGGCCGCCTTCAGGACGACGTCCGCCTGCTCGCCGTCGATGGTGAACAGGCCGGATTCCAGCGCCCAGTTGCGCTCGACGTGGATATCCGCCCCGAGCGCGCTGAGCATCCAGTCATAGGAGCCGACGAGGTGTTTGGTCTGTGAGTAGGCCGCAGGCTCATGGCGAGCCAGCCAGAGCACCGTCGGCGCGACCGACTGCTGAGAGAGCGTCGAGCCGGTCAGCGACACCAGATCGACGTCGGCCAATGCCGTTGCCAGCTGCCCGAGTTCGTGGTGTGCGCGGGCGTCGTTCTGCAGGATGGCGCGCCGTAGCGCGTTGCCGCCACCGTCGACCGGCACCACCGCGGGCACCATCCCCGACACCGCGATCGCGTCGACGTCGCCCGGCCCCACGCCGGCCACCGACCGGATCTCACGAATGGAATCGACGACATTGGTCAGCCACTGCGCGGTGTCGGCTTCGGCGAATCCCGGGCCGGGCGAGAACAGCGTCGTGTCCCTCGATGCCTGCGCGACGATGCCGCGGGCGACGTCGAGCAGCACCGTCTTCGTGCCGGTAGTACCGATGTCGATCCCGATGGTGAGGCTCACGCCTGCTCCACCTCGGCTTCGCTGTGCGCCGCAAAGCTGGCGTCGCTGTGGCCGGCGACGCAGATGACGTCGACGCCGACACCGCGGGCGGCGACGAGGGCGGCGTGATCGGGCACGCCGTCGGTGACGATGATGTCGATCTCCGACAGCGGCGCGATGCTGACGAACGTCACCCGTCCGAGCTTGCTTTGGTCAGCGGCCACGATGACGCGGTCGGCGCGCTGGCTGGCGGCGCGTTTCACCTGGCTCTCGCCCTGGTGGTAGTCGGAGATGCCGCGTTCGGCGTCGATGCCGGCCACCCCCATGACGAAGGTGTCGCAGTTGTAACTGTGCAGAGTGTTTTCGGTTGCCGGGCCGATGGTGCTGAGCTCGCCGGGCCGCAGCTCGCCGCCGGTGAGCACCACGCTGGTGCTGGGTTCGTCGATCAGCTCCAGCGCGACCAGCAAGCTTGGGGTGACGACGGTCAGGCCCAGTTCGCGGCCCTTGAGCGCCTTGGCGACCGCCAGGGCGGTGCTGCCGGAGTCGATGATCAGTGTTTCCTTCGGCCCGATCAGTTCGGCGACGGCGTCGGCGATGTGGTGTTTCTCCTCGGCCGCGTTGGCCACCCGGGTCTCGAAGGACGGTTCGGAGTCCTTGCCCTTCAGCGCGATCGCCCCGCCGACGATGCGCCGCACCACGCCCAGCATCTCGAGTCCCTCGACGTCGCGGCGGATCGTCATCTCCGAGACATCGAACTCGGCGGCGAGCTCGGCGTAGCTGATCTCGCGCTGCGCCCGCACGCGTTGTTCGATGCGGTCCCGTCGAGTCTTGGCGTCCACGCTCACCACCGCCGTGGCTGTGGAAAATTCACAGAGTTACCTCGATTTCACTCGGCAATACGCGCGTCAACGACTGAAGTAGTGTGAATCTATAACACAGAGGTGTGTAGATTCCACACCTGTTGGCGATTTTCCGGCCGCTACCCGCGACGGCTAACGTTCACCCGTGCTGCATTTGCGGGTGATCACGCCGGTCGAGCTACGCGAACCAGTACTGAACATCCTCGATCGCGAACCCGGTGTGACCCACATCGTCCTCCACCCCGGAGCAGCCGTGGAACCCGCGGGCGACGAGATCACCGCCGACGTCGCCCGTGAGGCCGCCAACCAGGTCGTCGACCGGCTCAAGTCGCTGGATCTGCAGCACTGCGGCGCCATCACGATGGACCCCGTCGACACTGTGCTGTCAGCCCGGGCTTACCACGCCGAGGACGAGGCGGAGGGTGAACCCGCCGACGCGGTGATCTGGGATGAATTGGTCTCGCGCACCCGCGAGGAATCCACGCTCACCGTGACCTACCTGATGTTCCTATGCATCGCCTGCCTGATAGCGGCGGTCGGCGTCATCACAGACTCGACGGTCACCGTCGTCGGCGCCATGGTGGTTGGCCCCGAATTCGGTCCGCTGGCAGCACTGGCCGTGGCCCTGGTCCGGCGACGAATGCACCTGGCCCGGCGGGCTGCCTTGGCGCTGCTGATCGGGTTCCCGGCGGCGATGGCCGTCACCGCCGTCGGAACGCTGGCTGTCGAGGCAATCGGTTGGGTCGATCTCACGAGCACGAGCGAACTCAGCGAGGTCGACTTCATCTTCCAGGTCGGCCCATTCTCGTTTGTCGTCGCGTTGCTGGCGGGCGCGGCCGGCATGCTGTCACTGGTGTCGTCGAAATCGGCTGCGTTGGTTGGTGTCTTCATCTCGGTCACCACGGTGCCCGCGGCGGGTTTCGCCGTCGTCGCCGCAACGGTTGGTGACTGGGACGTGGCCGCGCAATCGGCCGCGCAGCTCGCCGTGAACCTGATCGGTATCACGATGGCAGGCGTGCTAGTCCTGTGGGTGTACCAACGGGCGCATCGGAGCTGAACCGGGCCGCGATGCGCGCTTTCGCACGTTGTGATGGGATCAGCAGATGGGCATCAAGGTGGCGCTGGAGCACCGCACCAGCTACACGTTCGATCGGCTCGTGGAGGTGCATCCGCATGTCGTTCGGCTGCGCCCCGCGCCGCATTCGCGGACCCCGATCGAGGCCTACTCGCTGCAGGTCGAGCCGGCCGACCATTTCATCAATTGGCAGCAGGACGCATTCGGCAACTTCCTGGCTCGGCTGGTGTTCCCGAACCGTGCCCGGCAGCTGACCATCACCGTCGGGCTGATCGCCGATATGAAGGTGATCAACCCGTTCGACTTCTTCATCGAGGACTGGGCCGAACATATCCCGTTCGAATACCCCAAGGCGCTGGCCGAAGACCTCAAGCCGTACCTGCGCCCGGTCGACGAGGGCGGCGAGGGGTCGGGGCCGGGTGACCTCACCCAAGCGTGGGTGAAGAACTTCTCGGTGGCTCCGGGCACCCGCACCATCGACTTCCTGGTCGCGCTCAATCGCGCCGTGAACGACGACGTCGGCTACAGCCTGCGGATGGAACCCGGTGTGCAGACACCGGATCACACGCTGCGGACCGGTATCGGCTCGTGTCGAGACTCGGCGTGGCTGTTGGTATCGATCCTGCGCCAGCTGGGCTATGCGGCCCGATTCGTGTCCGGCTACCTGGTGCAGCTGACCTCTGACGTCGAGGCGCTTGACGGGCCGTCCGGACCGGCCGCCGACTTCACTGACCTGCACGCCTGGACCGAGGTGTACATCCCGGGCGCGGGCTGGATCGGGCTTGACCCGACGTCGGGGCTGTTCGCAGGTGAGGGTCACATCCCGCTGTCGGCGACGCCGCATCCCGAGTCTGCGGCGCCGATCACCGGCGCGACCGAGCCGTGCGAGACCACGTTGGACTTCTCCAACGTCGTCACCCGGGTGCACGAAGATCCCCGCGTCACGCTGCCCTACACCGAGGCGGCGTGGGGCGCGATCTGCGCGCTGGGCGCCCGCGTCGATCAGCGGCTCGCCGACGGTGACGTGCGACTGACAGTGGGCGGTGAGCCGACGTTCGTCTCGATCGACAACCAGGTGGACCCCGAGTGGACCACCGACGCCGACGGGCCGCACAAACGCGAGCGGGCCTCCGCGCTGGCGGCCCGGCTGAAGAAGGTGTGGGCGCCGCAAGGACTGGTGCAGCGCAGCCAGGGCAAGTGGTATCCCGGAGAACCCTTGCCGCGCTGGCAGATTGGGCTGTTCTGGCGTACCGACGGCCAACCGTTGTGGACCGATGAGGCGTTGCTGGCCGACCCCTGGCAGTCCGAAGGCGAGCTACCGGCGCTTGCTGCCGACGCCGGGCGCCAGGTGCTGAACGCCATTGCCGACGGACTGGGGCTGCCCGCTTCGCAGGTGCGGCCGACCTTCGAGGATGCGCTGGGCCGCCTGGCCAGTGCGGTGCGGCAACCCGAAGGTGAACCAGTCGACGCCGCAGACGATCTGGAGGCGGATGCCGCCGACGCCCGCACCGCGCTGTTGGCCCGGCTCGAGGAGCCCGTCACCGAACCCGCCGCGTATGTGCTGCCCCTGCACCGCCGCGACGATGAGTCCGGCTGGGGCAGCGCCGACTGGAAGCTGCGCCGGGGGCGCATCGTGCTGCTCGAGGGCGATTCACCGGCTGGGCTGCGGCTGCCGCTCAACTCGATCAGCTGGCATCCGCCGCGGCCGTCGTACAACGCCGACCCGATGACCCGCCGCGGCGCCCTGCCGGTCGAAACCGAGCCAGAGGCGGCCGTGGTGGAGGACGCCGACTCCGCGCCCACCACCGCGATGGTCGCCGAGATCCGTGACGGGCTGCTCTACATCTACATGCCGCCGACCGACGAACTGGAACATTTCGTCGACCTGATCAGCCGCATCGAAGTCGCCGCCGCCAAGGTCGACTGCCCCGTGGTGATAGAAGGCTACGGACCGCCGCCCGATCCACGGATTCGCTCGATGACGATCACGCCCGACCCCGGCGTCATCGAGGTCAACGTCGCGCCGACGGCCAGCTTCGCGGAGCAGAAGCAGCAGCTGGAAACCCTGTACGAGCAGGCGCGCCTGGCGCGGCTGTCCACCGAGTCGTTCGACGTCGACGGCACGCATGGCGGCACCGGCGGCGGCAACCACATCACGCTGGGTGGCATCACGCCGGCCGATTCGCCGCTGCTGCGCCGCCCCGACCTGCTGGTGTCGCTGCTGACGTATTGGCAGCGGCACCCGTCGCTGTCGTATCTGTTCGCCGGTCGGTTCGTCGGCACCACCTCGCAGGCGCCGCGCGTCGACGAGGGCCGCGCCGAGGCGCTCTACGAGCTGGAGATCGCCTTCGCCGAGATCGCCCGGCTGACCCAAGGCGCCGGTGCGGCCAAGCCGTGGATCACCGACCGCGCACTGAGGCATCTGCTGACCGACATCACCGGCAACACGCATCGCGCCGAGTTCTGCATCGACAAGCTGTACAGCCCCGACAGCGCGCGCGGGCGGCTGGGGCTGCTGGAGCTGCGCGGCTTCGAGATGCCGCCGCACTTCCAGATGGCGATGGTGCAGTCGCTGCTGGTGCGATCGCTGGTGGCCTGGTTCTGGGACGAGCCGCTGCGGGCGCCGCTGATTCGCCACGGAGCCAACTTGCACGGCCGATACCTGTTGCCGCACTTCCTGATTCACGACATCGCCGATGTCGCCGCCGATCTACGAGCGCACGGCATCAACTTCGACACCAGCTGGCTGGACCCATTCACCGAGTTCCGGTTCCCGCGCATCGGCACCGCGGTGTTCGACGGCATGGAGATCGAGCTGCGCGGCGCCATCGAACCGTGGAACGTGCTCGGCGAGGAAGCCACCGCGGGCGGCACCGCCCGCTACGTCGACTCGTCGGTGGAACGCATTCAGGTCCGGCTGATCGGCGCGGATAGGCACCGCTACGTCGTCACCGCGAACGGCTACCCGATCCCGCTGCTGGCCACCGACAACCCCGACGTCCAAGTTGGCGGGGTGCGGTTCCGGGCTTGGCAGCCGCCCAGCGCGCTGCACCCGACCATCACCGTCGACGGACCGCTGCGCTTCGAGCTGGTCGACACCGGCACCGGCGTGTCACGCGGCGGCTGCACCTACCACGTGTCACACCCGGGCGGCCGCGCCTACGACGGCCCGCCGGTCAACGCCGTTGAGGCCGAGTCGCGGCGGGGCCGCCGCTTCGACGCGACGGGCTTCACCCCTGGAAAGGTGGATATGTCGAACATCCGCGAGAAGCAGGCGCGCCAATCAACCGATGTCGGCGCGCCTGGCATTCTCGATCTGCGACGAGTGCGTACCGTTCTGCAGTAGTGACATCTCTGACAGCTGAAGTCGATTGCTTCGACTCCGACCGCAGACTCTTCTCGGCTGTGCTTGCGGTTGTCTCTCCGGTGCCGCCCGAAGGCCCAGTCCGGACCCAATCGGCATCATATGAAGGGACTCTGACAAGTCGCCTGACCCGCCGCCGCGGAGCGACATGATGGCCCTACCCGCACCAGATACGCACGACGTCGACAACCTGCTCGCCCGCTACCGCACCGCCCGGACGCAGCAGGCGCTGTTCGACGTCCGCCCCGGGACCAGCACCGGGTACGACGAATTCGTCGATGCCGCAGGCAATGTCCGCCCCGCCTGGCAAGAACTCGCCGAAGGCGTCGGCGAGCGGGGTCGCGGTGGCCTGGCCCAGCTGCGGACAATCGTGCGCAGTCTCATCGACAACGACGGCATCACCTACATCCAGGTGGACCGGCACGGCGACGCGGTGACCAACGGCGACGGGACCGCGGAGCCGGGGCCCTGGCACCTCGATGCGCTGCCGCTGGTGCTTTCCGCCGCGGACTGGGACACCCTGGAATCCGGTCTGGTGCAACGCTCCCGGCTGCTCGACGCGGTGCTCGCAGACCTGTACGGACCACGCCACGCGGTGACCAGCGGGGTGCTGCCGCCCCAGCTGCTGTTCGCGCATCCGGGGTACGTGAGGGCCGCCCGCGGCATCGACGTACCAGGCCGGCATCAGCTGTTCGTGCTCGGCTGCGACATCAGCCGCGCCGCCGACGGCAGCTTCCGGGTGAACGCCGACTGGGCCCAGGCGCCGTCGGGAGCGGGCTACGCGCTGGCCGACCGGCGAGTGCTCGCGCACGCCATCCCCGACCTGTACGAGCGGATCGGGCCGCGGCCTGCCTCGCCGTGGGCGCAGGCGCTACGGCTGGCGCTGATCGACGCGGCCCCCGAGTCGGCCGAGGAACCGGTGGTGGTCGTGCTCAGCCCCGGCATCCACTCCGAGACCGCGTTCGACCAGGCGTATCTGGCGAGCGTGCTGGGCTTCCCGCTGGTGGAGAGCGCCGACCTGGTGGTGCGCGACGGCAAGCTGTGGATGCGGTCGATGGGCACACTCAAGCGCGTCGACGTGGTGCTGCGCTGGGTCGACGCGGAGTACGCAGATCCGCTTGACCTGCGCGCGGACTCACGGCTGGGTGTGGTCGGCCTGGTCGAGGTGTTGCGCCGAGGCGCGGTGACGGTCGTCAACACGTTGGGCAGCGGCATCCTGGAAAGCCCTGGGCTGCTTCGCTTTCTGCCCGAATTGGCCGAGAAACTGCTCGGTGAGACGCCGCTGCTGCAGACGGCGCCGGTGTACTGGGGTGGCATCAACACCGAGCGCTCGCACCTGCTGACCAACCTGTCGTCACTGTTGATCAAGTCGGTGACGGGCGGCGACCCGATCGTCGGGCCGGGACTGTCGGCCGCGCAGCGAGACTCGTTGGCCGCGTGCATCGAGGCCACGCCGTGGCAGTGGGTGGGCCAGGAGCTGCCGCAGTTCTCGTCGGCGCCCAGCGACTATTACCCGGGCGGGCTCTCGTCGGCCAGCGTCGGCATGCGGTTGTTCACGGTGTCGCAGCGCAGCGGCTACGCACCGATGATCGGCGGGCTGGGTTACCTACTGGCCCCGGGCAACGCCGCCTACCGGTTGAATACCGTTGCGGCCAAGGACATCTGGGTGCGAACGCCAACACGTGTCACTGCCGAACGGATCCCGAGCGCGGTCCAGCTGCCCGCGATGACGCCCAGCCCCACCCGCGCGGTCAGCTCCCCGCGCGTGTTGTCCGACCTGTTCTGGATGGGCCGCTACGCCGAACGGGCCGAGAACATGGCGCGGCTGCTGACCGTCACCCGCGAGCGCTATCACGAATACCGCTACCGCCGCGAGATGGAAGGCAGCGAGTGTGTGCCGGTGCTGCTGGCCGCGCTCGGGCACATCACCGGGACCGACACCGGCGCCGGCAGCGACTACGCGGAGATGGTCGCGACCGCCCAGACCACGCTGTGGTCGTTGACCGCCGACCGGCATCGGGCCGGGTCGCTCGCGCAGTCGGTCGAACGGCTCGGGTCGGCGGCCCGCGCAGTGCGCGACCAGATGTCCAACGACACGTGGATGGTGTTGGCGGGGGTCGAGCGCGCGCTTCTGCACGCAGCAGATTCGCCGCCCGAATCGCAGAGCGAGGGCGAGGCGTTCCTGTCGTCGACGAACAACCTGACACTGGCGGGGATGTTGGCCCTGTCCGGCGTTGCGGCCGAGTCGATGGTGCGGGACGTCGGCTGGACGATGATGGACATTGGCAAACGAATCGAACGCGGCCTCGCGTTGACGGCGCTGCTGCGTGCGTCGCTGACAACGGTGCGCAGCGCCGGCGCGGAGCAAACCATTACCGAGTCAGCGTTGGTGGCCTTCGAATCGTCGGTCAGCTACCGACGCCGCATGCTCGGCAAGGTTAGTGTGGCTGCTGTGGCGGACCTGGTGTTGTTCGACACCGAGAACCCGCGCTCGCTGGTCTACCAACTGGAGCAGCTGCGGGCCAACCTGAAGGCGCTGCCGGGATCGTCCGGATCGTCGCGGCCCGAGCGGCTGGTCGACGAGATCGTCACGCGGCTGCGCCGCCTCGACCCTGCCGATCTGGAACACGTCACCGCCGACGGCACGCGGGCCGAACTGGCCGATCTGCTCGACGGGGTGCACCGCGATCTGCGTGAGCTGTCCGGCGTCATCACCGCGACCCACCTGTCGCTGCCCGGTGGCATGCAGCATCTGTGGGGGCCCGACGAGTTCAGAGTTGTCCCGTGACCGACGGGCCCATCGCCTCGGCATCGAGCCGGTGCTATCAGATAACGCACCGCACGGTGTATCGCTACTCGGACGTGGTCACCAGCTCCTACGGCCGCGGCTTCCTGATTCCGCGCGACTCCGCATGGCAGCGGTGCCTGTCGCACGAGCTGATCATCGAACCCGAGGCGGCCGACAGCTCCACCAGCCGCGACGTCTACGGCAACATCAGCTCGTACTTCCATGTCACCGAGCGTCATCACACGCTGTCGATCGCCAGCAATTCGGTGGTCGAGGTGGATCCGCCCCCGCCCGAGCTCTATGGCGGCGGATCGGCGCGGGCGCCGTGGGAGATCGCGCGCCCGGTCGGCCTCGACGGCGCGCTGGCCACCGAGTTCACCCTTGACCTGCAGCCACCGGAGATCACCGACGAGCTACGCGCCTATGCCGCACCGAGTTTCGAGCCCGAGCGGCCGCTGATCGAGGTGCTTCGCGACCTGACGTCGCGGATCTACACCGACTTCACCTACCGATCGGGCTCCACGACGGTGTCCACTCAGGTCAGCGAGGTTTTGGCGGCACGAGAGGGGGTTTGTCAGGACTTCGCACGGCTGGCCATCGCCTGCCTGCGCGCCAACGGGCTCGCCGCCAGCTACGTGTCGGGGTATCTGGCGACCGACCCACCGCCGGGGAAGGAACGCATGATCGGCATCGACGCGACGCACGCATGGGCGTCGGTGTGGACGCCACAGAACCAATGGCTGGGTTTGGATCCCACCAATGATCAGATGGTTGACGAGCGCTACATCATCGTCGGGTTCGGTCGCGACTATGCGGATGTGCCGCCGCTGCGGGGGATCATCTACACCGACTCGAAACGCAGCGTGATCGACGTTGCTGTCGACGTGGCGCCTTACGAGGGGGGAGTGCTGCGTGCGTGATTTCATCTGCCCGAACTGCGGCCAGCATCTGGCCTTCGAGAATTCGGTCTGCCTGTCCTGCGGTCGTGGGGTCGGCTTCTCCATTGACGACATGGCGCTGCTGGTCATCGAAACCGGCCAGGACGCGGAGCACGCCGGCGCGGTCGACGCGGGCAAGTACCAACTCTGCGCCAACCTCCATCTGGCTGAATGCAATTGGCTGGTCGCAGTCGCACCGACCCGGCGGTTGTGCAAATCGTGTGCGCTGACCCGGACACGGCCCAATGACTCCGACACCAAGGCGATGGCGGCGTACGCCGATGCGGAGAAGGCGAAACGGCGGTTGATCGTCGAGCTCTATGAGCTGAAGCTGCCGATCGTGGGTCGCGACGAGGACCAGCAGTACGGTCTGGCATTCGACTTGCTCTCCAGTGAGCACGAGCAGGTGATGACTGGCCACCACAACGGCGTCATAACGCTCGACCTCGCCGAGGGCGACGACGTACACCGCGAACAGCTGCGGGTGGCGATGGACGAGCCCTACCGCACACTCCTCGGGCATTTCCGCCACGAGATCGGCCATTACTACTACTACCGCCTAGTCAGCACGTCACGGGATTACGCGACGCGATTCCGCGAACTGTACGGCGACCCCGACGCCAACTACCAGGCCGCGCTGCAGCGCCACTACAACGAGGGCACACCCCCTGGCTGGAAGGACAGCTACGTCTCGTCCTACGCCACCATGCACCCCGCCGAGGACTGGGCCGAAACCTTCGCGCACTACCTACACATCCGCGACACGCTCGACACCGCGGCGGCATTCGGGTTCGCTGCGTCCGGCGCGACGTTCGATCGACGAGCATTGGGCCCCAGCGGTTTTGACACGATCATCGAGATGTGGCTGCCGCTGGCGTGGGCGCTGAACATGATCAACCGCTCGATGGGTAAAGAAGATCTCTACCCGTTCGTGCTGCCGCCTGTGGTGCTGGACAAGATGCGGTTCATCCACACGATCATCGACGAGATCACCTCGGGCCCAGCGAAGCTCGCCGAGGTCAGCAGCGGTTCCTGATTACCGCTTACGACCGTGTCTGTACACGACACGCCGGTAATTCCTGTACCAACGCGGTCGCTCGCGCGGTCGTGAGCGTCCGGTTCAGATCCAGTACGCGGCGGTCGTGGTGTACAAACGTCCGACTAGCTCGTCGACGGGTAGCTCGCGCAGTTGCGCGCTGAGCACCTCGACGCTGACCGTGCCGTCCCA